>JBJKSV010000108.1:0-5817 GCA_046703605.1 Limisphaerales bacterium | reverse complement strand
CAAGGCCGGGCGTTTTGGCGTTGCGAACAAATTCGCGGCGGGTCACGCGGCTCGCGCCTGTCTCAAACGTCGGATCCTCGTGGTGATTCCCCTGTCCAATCAGTGTGTTAGCATTTGGCATAAAAGGCGGTGGTTTCTTATGACATAACTCTATGCCAGGAATTCAATAGATCAAATGATGCGCGCGATGGACATGCCTCCTCAGCGCAAGGCCAGCCGGTCGAGATCGAGGTTGGATTTCAACTCCCTCCGCGCAATGTCCAGCAGCGGGTCCAGATCCGCGCGAGCCGAGACCAGGACCAGTTGCTCGCGGTTGAGGACGAGCACTGAGCATCTCATTCGGCTCGACGAAACCCTTTTTGCCGGAAGATAGACGCACACCAACTGGCCTTCGTCCACCACGCCCGCCAGCCGGCTCCAGCCCCGGGCGACCATCGTTTTGTCGGCGGCGGCCATCACTGCCGCGGGGTTGGTATCGACAAAGCCGCTCTGCACGTCGTATATGGCCACCTCCGCGCCCCGGAACGCCTCGAAGGCCGCGTGCGCCTCCGGGGGCAGATCGAGGAACCTCGAGACCGTTCGCGCCAACCCGGCCGTGAGGAAGCCCGCATGGAGGGCAATCTTCTTGTCACAGCGGACGGGAACCGAATGGATAACGCTGGTCTCGAGAGCGGCGGTGTCCGCGCTCAGGTGGAAGAAGCTGGCAACGCCCGCCCCGCAGACCAGGACGGCCACGAGGAATCCGCCGAGGAGGATTCGTCCCACCGAAAAGCCGGGCCCGGACGCCCCACATTCGACTGAAGAGAGCGGAGACATAAGATCGAGGAGGGTTTTTCGAAGCGGCCGGTCTGCATTTGTGGGGCCGCTTTATGGTTATCTGGTGTGGCCTGGCCCCGGCCCCGCAAGGGGCACAATCACTTGGATCGTGCCGGGCCGGGGCGGTTTCGTGGCGCGAGTTACGGCTCGCTCTGGGACTCGGCCTCTTTCGAGGCGGCGGAGGCACGGTCGCCATCCGGCCTTGAGGCGAGAGGCCCGATTTCCTTGCCCAGTTCCTTGAGGGGATCCAGGCGCAGGCGCTCACCCAAAAGCACAATCTGCTCGGGCTTGATATCGCCAACGATGTTGGCGAAGACAGCCTGCTTTTGGCCATCCCGCACCACCACCGTCAAACCTTGAATGACGCTCTTGGAATCCATTTTGAGGTAAACGCCTACATCCTGCTCCTTTTGCTGAACCACGACAATTCGTTCCCAACCTTTTCTTGAAAGCTCCTCGCGCAGGCGCGTGGCCCGCTGCTCGATTTCATCGCGGTTTTTGTCATTCAGGCCGACGACGTCCAGGTGGACTCCCCTGATGCCTCGGAGGAGTTTCGCCACGTCCGGCTCCTGCTTCTCGACCACGCTGGCAGCGATGGAGATGAGACTCTCGGGGACATTCACCTCCACAAAGATCTGGCCTGAGCCAGGAGGAGTGAACGCCCCAAAATCGACTCGTCCGGGTGGTGCGTCTTGAGCACGAATCCTCACACTCGCGGCCGATAACAGGACAAGGGAATAGATGGCAACTGGCAACGAACGCTTCATAATGATCTCCTAGAGTATAGGTTTAGTGTCTTCCGGGACTCTCTGTCCCGATGGAATCATTACCCACAAAGGAGGGGAAAAGTTTCAGCCCAAAGTCGGAGCGCGCTTCACGAGCAGGCCCACCGCCGCCCTCTGAAACCTCAGATCCCAAAGCCAAGCCATACTCGCATCGCTGACGAATCTCCGCGCCTTCGCCCCTCGCTGAAGCACAAGTAAACGCGCTTCAGAGCAGGCCGTGTTGGCGGAGCAATTGCCCGGCCCAGGCGGCGTCTTCGGACGAAAGCGGCGGATCGAGGGCGCGGCGGTAATCCAGGAAATGGTAGCGGCCTCGTTCGTAGCATTGATCAATTAGGGGCTGGAAGGCGAGAATAGCGTCGCTGTCGGTTGGGCGCAGCGGGACGCGAATCACCGGCAAGGGGTCGCGCAGCCGAACAGGATAAACCTCGTATTCCCCGCGGCGCTCGGCGCGAATGGCACAGATGCCGTAACAGGCGCCCGCTTGCTGAAGCACTTCGTGGACCGCGTTTGGGAAGAGCCAGGCGCCTCGTCTAATCAGGTCGATCTCGACGACGTTCGCCCCACCGCCAAGAAAGGCGCGGCGCTTTCGAAGGTACTGGTCACGCTCTGAGGACTCGAGTTTGTTGCTCGGGCTGAACAACTCCAGCACGGTGATGAGTCTGCCAGACGCCTCCCGGACCTCGATCCAACGCTTGATTTCATCCTCCACAAAGACCCGGATGGGCTGGGTCGGAGTTGGCAGAGACGCTGTCGCCGGCGGCTCCGTCGCCTGTGCGGGGGCGGCCTCCTTCAGTGTCCACGGCTCGTCCACCCGCACGTCCGGCCGGTAGGTGACCGGTTTCGGCCCACCGCCCACGGCGACAACCTCTTGCTCCGGTCTCGCGACCACGTCAGGGGGCAGGCGGTCCTGCAACGCGTCCCGCAGGTACGTGACCAGCGCCGTATGCGCTCCATGCCACTCCTGCTCGAAGAAGGGGTTCATCCCCGGAAATGGATTCTTTGTTCCCACGAGCGGGAGGTTAACATGGCCGGGCCATGGCGACAAGGCGGCGAAGGCTTCTCAGAGAGTGGCCAATCCAGTTCTTCGGGAGCGGCGGCGACGGCGACGATGAGAGTTTACTGTCTTCTTACGAGCTGGCGCAGCACGAATGGGAGAATGCCGCCGTGCTGGTAGTAGTCGATTTCGACCGGGGTATCGATGCGGCACGTGACGGGTATGGTAGTAACTTCTCCGTTCGCGCGGGTAATGCGCAGGGTCACGTCTTGCCGTGGCTTCAATCCCTCTCCCAAGCCGGTGATGTCGTAGGTCTCCGTCCCATCCAGCTTAAGGGTTTTGGCGTTGGTTCCCTCCTTGAATTGGAGAGGCAACACCCCCATGCCGACGAGGTTCGACCGGTGGATGCGCTCGAAGCTCTGGGCGACGACGGCCTTGACTCCGAGCAAGGCGGTTCCTTTGGCCGCCCAATCGCGCGAACTGCCGGTGCCGTATTCCTGTCCGGCCAGGACAATAAGAGGCGTCCCCGCCTTCTGGTAGGCCACGGCGGCTTCGTAGATGGACGTGGTTTCACCCGAAGCGCCCGATCCGCCGGCCTGCGCAAAGCACCGGGTCACCCCGCCCTCGCTGCCGGGCACCATCAGGTTCTTGATTCGCACGTTGGCAAAAGTCCCGCGCGTCATGACCCGGTCGTTGCCGCGGCGGGAGCCGTAGCTGTTGAAATCCTCGAAAGCGACTCCCTTCTCCAGCAGGTATTTCCCCGCCGGTGAATTCTTCTTGATGGTGCCGGCGGGGGAAATGTGGTCGGTGGTGACGCTGTCTCCGAAGATGGCCAGCGCGCGCGCGTTCTAAATATCGCCGCTCCCCGGCGGCGTGAGGCTGAAATCAGTGAAGAATGGCGGGTCCTGGATGTAGGTGCTCTGCGCCTCCCATTGATAGACGTTGCCGGTAAGAGAAGGGATTTCGTTCCATTTTGGGTTTTGCTCGCTGAAATCGCGGTAGAGCTGGCGAAACACCTCCGGCTTCAGAGCGGCTGACATTTGGTCGCGCACCTCCTGGAGCGTGGGCCAAATATCCCTTAGGTACACCTCCTTGCCATCTTTGCCTTTGCCAACGGGTTCCTTGCTCAGGTCGATGTCTATGCGGCCCGCCAGCGCAAACGCTACCACTAAAGGCGGGGACATGAGGAAATTGGCCTTGATGCTCTGGTGGATGCGGGCCTCGAAATTGCGGTTTCCCGACAGGACCGAGGCCGCCACCAGGTCGTGTTTGCCGACCGCCTCCTCAACTGGCGCGGAGAGCGGGCCTGAGTTGCCAATGCAGGTGGTGCAGCCGTAACCGACGAGGTTGAATCCGAGCCGGTCCAGGTACTGCTGGAGACCCGTGCGGTTTAGATAGTCACTCACTACGCGAGAGCCCGGCGCCAGTGAGGTTTTCACCAACGGGTTGACTTGCAGCCCGCGTTCCACGGCCTTCTTGGCCAACAACCCTGCCGCCAGCATAACGGAGGGATTGCTGGTGTTGGTGCAACTGGTAATGGCGGCGATCAATACGCTCCCATGGCCAATCCGGCATTCCGAAACCGGCGCCACGGCGGCAACCGGGGTGGGCGTAGGGCGGTTATTGGCCATCTCCAATTCGGTGGTCGGATTGGTGTTGCGGGCGGTGGCAGCGGCGTTTGAAACCGGTTCCTGGCTCCCGCCACCGGCCTGACACCCATCCTGCTGGGTCACTGTGAACGCGTGCCCCAGGTCTTCGGTTCGCTTTCCGAAGCCATTCTCCGTGGCCGGCTTGGTGAAGGTTGCAATGAACTCCCTCTTGAGGTTCGGCAGCTCGATGCGGTCCTGAGGGCGTTTCGGCCCCGCAACGCTCGGAACGATACTTGCCAAGTCCAGGTCCAGGTTGACGGTATAATTGAGTTGCCCCTTTTTTGGCATCCCGAACAGGCCCTGGGCGGTGTAATAGTTTTGGTAAATCCGGCAGTGCTCCTCACTCCGTCCAGTCGAGCGCAAGTACTGGACGCACTCCTGGTCGATGGGGAAGAATCCGATCGTGGCGCCGTATTCGGGAGACATGTTGGAGATCGTCGCGCGATCCACGACCGGCAATGCGGCGGCGCCCTCGCCGTAAAACTCCACGAATTTGCCGACGACCTTCGCTTTGCGCAGCATTTGGGTGACCGTCAGGGCCGCGTCGGTTGCCGTGACGCCTTCGCGCAAGGCGCCCGTGAGGTGAACGCCCACTACGTCTGGCGTGAGGAAATAGACAGGCTGGCCAAGCATGCCCGCCTCCGCCTCGATGCCACCCACACCCCAGCCGAGGATCCCCAACCCATTGATCATCGTCGTATGGGAGTCGGTGCCGACGAGGGTGTCCGGATAGAAAATGGCCTGCCCATCGGAGCCGGATGTTCCGGAGGCCGACAAGACGCCTTTGGCCAGGTATTCGAGATTGACCTGATGGACGATGCCGATGCCCGGCGGCACGACTTTGAAGGTGTCGAAGGCCTGCATGCCCCATTTCAGGAGTTGGTAGCGTTCGCGATTGCGCTTGAACTCCATCTCCAGGTTCTTGCGCATGGCCTCCGGCGTGCCGAAGAAATCCACTTGCACGGAGTGATCGACGACGAGATCCACCGGAACCAGCGGTTCAATTGCCTTGGGGTCCTGGCCCAGCCGGGCAATAGCCGAGCGCATCGCCGCCAGGTCCACCAGCAGGGGGACGCCAGTGAAGTCCTGCAATATGACCCGGGCCACCACGAATGGAATCTCCTCGGTTCGCGGCCCGTTGGCCGCCCAGTTCGCCAGCGCGCGGACATTGTGCTCGGTTATCCTGGTGCCGTCACAATTCCTGAGCACCGACTCCAGAACCACCCGGATGCAAGCGGGCAGCTTCGAGATAGGACCAATCCCCGCCTTCTCCAGTTGGGCCAGAGAATAAAAGCCGCCCCGCTTCCCGTTGCCGAGGTCAAATTCCCGCAGTGCGCCGAACGAATCACAAGTTTGTTTCATAGCTCCCATGATTCCTAAACTGAATCCGCGCGCCAGACCAGAAAATTCAATGGTTTCCGGGGTTGGGCCCTTTTCGGAGGGGGCGTGGATTTGCGATTTGCGATTTGCGATTTGCGATTTGAGGGCGGAGCGCGCTTTGGGATACGGTCGGCGGAATTCCGATATTCGCTCATTTCGGAGTTAGGGTTTTAACATTCAACATTAATCAGCA
>JBJKSV010000107.1:0-3699 GCA_046703605.1 Limisphaerales bacterium | reverse complement strand
GCGATACCATGCACCACGACCTCAATATCAGATCCCTTGAAGAGAAGGCGAGGAAGCTCCGATGCCAGGTTATCCGCATGGTGGCGGCCGCCGGCTCCGGGCATTGCGGCGGCTCCTTATCCGCAATCGACATTCTGGTGTATCTGTACTTTCGCGAATTGCGCATTCGCCCGCAAGAGTCGCGCTGGGCGGAACGAGACCGGTTCCTGCTTTCCAAAGGACACTGCGCGCCGGCGCTTTACGCTGTCCTGGCCGAGCGGGGCTTTTTTGCGGAGGATGCGCTCTGGACGCTGCGAGATGTCAACAGTTCTTTGCAAGGACACCCGGACATGAGAAAAACTCCGGGAGTGGACATGACCACTGGCTCGCTTGGCCAGGGCTTCTCGTGCGGAGTCGGTATTGCGCTGGCGTGCAAACTCGACCGCAGAGACTGCCGGGTTTATGTCATGCTCGGGGACAGCGAGCTACAGACCGGCCTGCTATGGGAGGCGGCGATGATGGCACGGCAACACGGCTTGGATAATCTCACTGCCATCATCGACAATAACAGGCTTCAGAGCGACGGCGTTACGAAGACTATCGTCGATATCGAGCCTATCGCAGAAAAGTGGCAGGCCTTCGGCTGGGAGACAAGGCGGATAGACGGTCACGATTTCCGCCAGATCGATGCGGCCTTCGCCGGGACCAAATCCCTCAACCGCCAACCGAAACTCATCATCGCAGACACTGTAAAGGGCAAAGGAGTATCGTTCATGGAAAACGTTGTCGCATGGCACAGCGGAGCGCCCAATCCGGCTCAAAGAGTGGCCGCCCTCCGGGAATTGGCAGGTGCCCTATGAATGAGCCGCTGGCGAACAAGCTTATCTACGGCCAGACGCTCGTTGACCTGGGACGGCACAATCCCCGGGTGGTCGTGCTCGATGCCGACGTGTCAAAATCGACCTGCACGTATCAGTTCCGGGAAGTCTTTCCGGAACGTTTCTTCAACTGTGGGGTGGCGGAGCAGAATATGATCTGCATTGCGGCGGGCCTGGCGGCTAGCGGCAAGATCGTGTTTGCGAGCACCTTTGCGGTGTTTGCCAGCATGCGGGCTTGTGAGCAGATTCGCACCTCGGTTGCCTATCCGCGATTGAATGTCAAGATCGTGGCGGTCAACGCTGGGGTGGACAATGCGGGCGATGGGGTCACGCACCAGGGGGTGGAGGACCTCGCCATCATGCGGAGCATCGCCAACCTCACGGTGCTCTCACCGTCCGACCCGGTTACTACCCGCAAGGCGGTAGAGGCCATCGCGGAGTATGATGGACCGGTCTATATGCGCCTGGGACGAAATGCCGTCCCGGTGCTGCACACTGCGGAGGTCGAATTCCAGATCGGCAAGATGATCCGCTTGCGCGAGGGGGATGATCTCGCGATCATCGCCACGGGCAACATGGTGCATCAGGCGCTCATTGCCGCCGAGGCCTTAGCGCAGGCTGGTATCCAGGCCCGTGTCCTGGACTGCCACACGGTCAAGCCCATCGACAAGGAGGCCATCCTGGCCGCCGCCAGAGAGACCCTGGGCATTGTCACCGCCGAGGACCACCACGTTGTTGGCGGTCTGGGCAGCGCAGTGTGCGAGGTCGTAACTGAATCGTGTCCGGCGTATGTGCGGCGAGTGGGATTGAAGGACTGCTTTGCCAGTTCCGCGCGTGACGCGGGCGAGCTGATGGCACATTTCCAGATGGATGCCACCGCAATTCAAGCTGAAGCGGAGTCGCTCTGGCATGCGGTCCACGCTCCCTCCATCCCTTCTTTGCTACCGAACTATCCAGCGGCAACGGCATGAAAGCCTTGGTCAAATTCAAGCCCGGACCGGGCAACGTCGAACTGCGCGAAGTGGATGAGCCTTGCTGCGGTCCGGACCAGGTGAAGCTCGAAGTCGCCTGGTGCGGCATCTGCGGCACCGACCTGCATGTCAATCACGACACGTTTCGCAACTTTCCACCGGTCATTCTTGGCCACGAAATGGCGGCCACCCTCGTTGAGTCTGGGAGGAATGTGCGCGGTTTTGCGCCAGGGGAACGGTTCTGCGTCCTGGGGGCATCCGCGGTCACTTGCGGCCATTGTGTCTATTGCCGGCAAGGGGAGTTCATGTTGTGCGCGGAACGGCGCGGAATGGGTCACGGTGTCAATGGAGCGTTTACGAAGTACGTGGTAGTTCGGCCCGACCAACTCTTCCGTCTTCCGGACAACTTGCCAATCGAGGAAGGAGCGGTTTGCGAGCCCTTCGCCGCCGCGGTTCATGCGGTGTGCGATCTTACACCGCTGCACACCGGAGACGTCGCGCTCGTCTCTGGCCCCGGCCCAATCGGATTGTTGTGTCTGAAGTTGCTTGTTGCCCAGGGAATCAAGACGATTGTTGCGGGCACAACCACGGACCTCGCGCGGCTCGAACTTGCCAGGCATATTGGCGCATACACGATCGTCAACATCAATGAGCAGGATGTCCTCAGTGTCGTGCGGGCCGAAACGGGTGGCTTGGGTGCTGACGTTGTCATGGAATGCGCCGGGAGCGGCTCCTCGGTCCGAAGCTGCCTCGATGCCGTCCGCCCGCTTGGGTATTACACGCAGGTTGGCCATTTTGGGGGGGAAGTGGCCGCGCCTCTGGACCGGATCGCCTTCAAGCAAATCCGTCTCGCGGGATCGGTGGGCTATACGGTGGCGACCTGGCTCCGAATGCTGAGGATACTGGAACAAGGCAAAGTGCGCCTGGGTGACGTCATCACACACAAGCTTCCACTTGACGATTGGCAGCGGGGCTTTGCCGCTTGCGAAGACAAGTCGGCTTTGAAAGTATTGCTGAAGCCATCATGAAGATTAGCGACCACGAGTCCACCGCTTTGGCATCCCTCCATGCGGGGCCGATCTCTTCTGAGCGCCACGCTTTGCTCTGCCGCCTCTTGCCCGAAGGGGTGCCTTCGCTCTGGTGCCCGCCCCTGACGCATTATACGCCGGAGGGCGCCCTTGACCGCGTGCGCATCGCCGCGCATTTGCGGTTTATGTCACCTTGGGTAAAGGGCCTGCTCGTGCCAGGCTCCACCGGCGATGGCTGGGAATTGAGCGGCACAGAGATGCGGGAGTTGTTGGAAATCGTCCTGGACGAACTCGAACCACTTCAGATGCGACTGCTGCTTGGCACGCTTCGTTCAACCGGGGTGGAGACCCGCCGCGTCATCGAAGAAAGCCTTAGTTGGCTCCGGAGCCGGGCGCCGGCTCAAGACCCAATCGAATGCCTGGTGAGGAACAGGGTGTGTGGTTTCGCCGTATGCCCGCCGAAGGGCGCCGGGATTCCGCAACAAAAGCTCGAGCGATCTCTGACCGGAATCTTGGAAGTGAACCTGCCATTGGCTCTCTACCAACTGCCGCAAGTAACCAAAAATGAGATGAGCCCCGGCCTTGTTCAAACGCTGGCCCTCGAGTTTCCCCATTTCATCCTGTTCAAAGATACCAGCGGCAATGACAAGGTCGCCAACTCAGGGAGGGAGCTTGGCGGGGTGTTTCTGGTTCGCGGCATGGAAGGCGGCTACGCGCGGTGGCCCAGGGCCGCTGGCGGCCCCTACGACGGCTTCCTCCTGAGCACGGCCAACAGTTTTGGACGCCATCTGCACGGGCTGCTGCAGGATGTTGAGGAGGGGCGTGCAGCGCAAGCCCGCGCGG
>JBJKSV010000106.1:0-3679 GCA_046703605.1 Limisphaerales bacterium | reverse complement strand
GGAAATGGTGGGTGAACTGGAGCATTTTTCCTACACTATTACGCATGACATGCGGGCGCCGCTCCGGGCCATGCAAGGGTATGGCCAGGTCGTCACCGAGCTCTGCGCCCAATGTCCCCTTCAGGAGCCAAAGACCTTCATGGGACGCATCATGACTTCCGCCGAACGGATGGACGCGCTCATCCGGGACGCGCTCAATTACAGCATTTCCGTGCGCCAGGAACTGCCGCAGGAGGTTGTGGACACCGGGGCGCTGCTGCGGGGCATGCTTGACTCTTACCCTGAACTGCAATCCTCCAAGGCGTGCGTGCGGATCGAGGGCAAGCTCCCAACGGTCCTAGGCAACGAGGCGGGGCTGACCCAGTGCTTCTCAAACCTGCTGGGCAACGCCGTTAAATTCGTAAGGCCAGGCCAGAAACCGAACATTCGCATCTGGGCTGAACCGCGGGACGGCTGGGCGCGGATTTGGGTCGAGGACGATGGTATCGGGATTTCCAAGACGATGTTGCCACGCGTTTTCGACATGTTCTCCCGCGGGCACGCCAATTATGAGGGCACCGGAATCGGCTTGGCCCTGGTGCGCAAGGTCACGCAACGGATGGGCGGCAGGGTAGGCGTGGAATCGGAGCAGGGCAAAGGCAGCCGATTTTGGCTGGAGTTGAGGCCGGCGGGTTGACTTCGTTTTGCGCTGGGGTAATACTATTCGGTATGACTGAACCCTCGGTCACTGTCAGTGTAAAAATACCCACTGGAATCCTCCAACGTATGCCGCGCCCGGGCCACGGGCGCAGCGGGTTCATCGTGCGAGCCATCGAAGAAAAGCTGGCCCGAAGTGAGATCTCAGCGTGGAAGCCCAATACGGCTCACGGGCGGCGGCTAGCCGCTCTGCTTGAGAGAGGCAAACGCGAGCGCGGCGCCGACCTAACGCTTGAAGAACTCGAGGCCGAACTCCGGGTGCGACGGGGAGGCCTTCAATGCTGGAGTTCTACACCTCGGAAAGGCCCGGTAAGCCGATGTTCCGCGTCAAGGATCTCCGAATCATGTCTCTTCATTCGCTTTAAGAGCCTGTTTTAAAATTGGCCGGGGCTTGCGGCGAATTTTAAAACAGGCTCTGAGGACCGTTGCACGGTCACGGTCTCATAATCAAGAGGGCGGCGACCGTGGTCAGGAGGGTGATCGGGATGCCGTAGCGGGCGTAGTCCCAGAAGCCGATGTCCACGTGGGCGCGGGCGGATTCGACCACGATGAGGTTCGCCATCGAACCGAGAATCGTGAGATTGCCGGCGAAAGTGGTGGCCATCGCCATGATTTTCCACGTCAACTGAGGATCGGCGAAATTATGCACCCACTTTGCCGCCACGAGCACGAACGGGACATTGGAAAAAATGTTGGAGCCGATGGCGGAAAACCAGGCGAAGTTCCAGGCCTGGCTTGCGGCGGACGCGCCGAATACACCCTGGAGCGCGCCGTACATCCGGTCCGGCAGGCCGGTTGTGTCCAGCCCCTTGACTACGATAAAGAGCGCGGCGAAAAAGACCAGCAGGTGCCAGTCCACCTGCTTGAGTACTTCGTGCGTATCCCGCCTCGCCAGCACCATAATCAGCGCGCCCCCAGCCAACGCCGTCCAGGCCAGGTTTAGCCCAGCCAAAAAACCTCCGAAAATCAGCGCCAGCACGCCGATCGTTAAAATGAGCAGACGCCGGTCCAGAGAAGCAGGTTGAACCTCGCGCCGGTGTATAACCGCCCGACGGAGCATCTTTCGGAATCCGATTCGGAGAACCACATATTGGATGCCGAGCCCGGCGACTGCGACCGGGAGCAGCGAGGCCGAGAACCGATAAAAGGGAATTCCGGAAAGATGCCCGATGATCATGTTCTGGGGGTTGCCGACCAGGGTGGCCACGCTGCCCAAGTTGGCGCTCATGGCCAGCGCCAACAGGTACGGCGGCAGCGGCAGTTTCCCCCGGACCATGACCGCTACCACCAGCGGCGTGAGCATGAGGCAAACCGTGTCGTTGACCAGGAGGGCGGACAATGTGCCTGAAACGATTATCAAGTAAAGCAGCAGCCCCTGGGGCGTTTTCGCCCGGCGGAGCACGAAATCCGCCGCCCAGTCGAAGAATCCGGCCAGGAACAGATAGGATGAGATGAGCATCATGCCCAAGAGCAACACCAGGGTGTCGTAATCCACCGCACGGTAGGCCTGCTCCGGCGTGAGCACACCCGAGCTGACCATCAGCACCGTTCCCAGTAGCGCCGCCGCCGGACGGTTCAGCGGGAGGATCTTCAAGCGCCGCCCGCTGATGAGCAGGTAGGTGATGGAGAATATGACAATAGGCAGGATGTCCTGACGGACGCGCATAGGTTTGGGAGGAGGCTCAGGAGGGAACCGGCGTTATCGATTTAGTCAGGCATTAGATAGCCGACGCTCAGATTGCTTGCTCTTGCCAGCGGCAATTGAGAATTGAGAATTGCAAATTGAGAATTTCACATTGAGCCCCGCTTCGGAGGCCACTCGATGGGACGATGCCTGTTCGCTCCCGAGGTTGAGGCGGATCTGGCTAGCCACCGTCGTTCTGAGAATTCTCCCGGTCTCATAATGGCTTTCATGTTGCCATCCATGTGCAATTTCCAATTCTTAATTCTCAATTCTCAATTAATGTCCCGGGTCTTAGTGCCGATGAGGGTGAAGAGGGTGGCCTTAATTCATAGGCGTACTCCTGCTCCCTTCCTCATTCCGTGTATTCAGTGTATTCCGTGGTTTGCTTCATTTCCTCCACAGGGCTGTCCAGAACTTGGCCTGATTACAACAACTTTTGAAAGTCCAGGAGTCTAGGTCCGCCGGACCACGATGCCCTTGCTCGCCAGGTAATCCTTGACCTGGCCAACGGTGAATTCGCCGAAATGAAAGATGCTGGCGGCTAGCACGGCATCGGCTCTACCTTCGACAAGGACCTCGGCCATGTGCTCCAGCTTGCCCGCCCCGCCACTAGCGACAACCGGCACGCCTACCGCTTCGCTAATCCGGCGCGTAATGACCAGGTCAAACCCCGCCTTCGTCCCATCGGCGTCGATGCTGTTGAGGACAATCTCGCCCGCGCCGAGCGCTACAGCCCGTTTGGCCCATTCCACGGCGTCCAAACCCGTGGCTTTCCGCCCGCCGTGGGATAAGACCTCCCATTCGTCCGGGCCAACTCGTTTGGCATCAATGGAAACGACGATACACTGGCTTCCAAATTTCTCGGCCCCGGCCCGGATCAGCTCCGGGTTGGCCAGGGCCGAAGAGTTGATGCTGGTCTTGTCCGCGCCGGCCCGCAGCATAGTGTACATGTCCTCGACCGAGCGGATGCCGCCGCCTACTGTCAAAGGCATGAAACACTGGTCGGCGGCGCGTTCAATCACCTCGACCATCGTGGCACGGCCATGCGCGCTGGCGGTGAAGTCGAAAAACACCATCTCGTCGGCGCCCTGCTCATTATAGCGGAGGGCCAATTCGACCGGGTCGCCCACGTTCCGCAATTCTCCCGCCTCGGCCTTGCCGAACTGGATCCCGCGGGTGACTTGGCCGGCATGCACATCCAGGCAGGGAATGACTCGTTTGGCAATCATAACTCCTAAACCAGCGCTCAGGCGACCGTTGTTCTGGCCAGCGATAATTGAGAATTGAGAATTAAGAATT
>JBJKSV010000105.1:0-3916 GCA_046703605.1 Limisphaerales bacterium | reverse complement strand
CCGCTTCGGCGAGCGAATGGGACGGGGTGAGAAGCCCGCGGCGATTGAAGCGAGCACTCTGGCGGTGGCCGAAGGTTTCCCCACCGCTCGTTCAGCGTATGAATTGGCTCGCGGGCGGGGGGTGACGACTCCGGTCATCGACGAGGTCTATGCCATGCTTTTCCAGGAAAAGGATGTCTCCCACGCCGTGCGCGACCTCATGTCCCGCGACCTCAAGGCCGAAGACTAAAAGGCTATTCGTTGAGTCCGCCGTGGCGCCAGGGCGGAGGATAGAACGATTCGTGCCGCGAATGGCTCTCATGGGAAAAGAACCCACCGTCCTCAAAGCCGCGTGGTGGGGTGTTTGCCCCTTCGATTCCGGGGGCGGCGCCAGACGCTGAATCACGCCCGGCCATGCCCACCTTGCCAGCTTGCTCTCCCGTAGGCAGCGGCCTCCGAGGGATTCCTCTCAAGTGCGCAGCCATAAAGTTCTCATGTGTGGAGAGTTGCTGTCTTGAAGCTCGCGCCCCTGGAGCCGGTCGTCGTCCCGGGCTCCCGGTTCGCCCGCGCTCCCGGCGCCATTTGGGAGGAGGTCCGGCTTGATGAACCTGCCTGCAAACCGCTCCGTCCTGGAGTCAGTTCGCGCTCGGCCTGAAGCCAATACTCCAAATCATGGCCTGCCTGCCTGCCCTCGCGCTCCCAGATTTGTTTCGCCCGTTGGGCAATATTGTCGTGCTCAAAATTTTTTCCGTTCTCCGTTGTCGTTTTCATGCTTGCTTCTTCGATGGGATTTACTTTGGTATGTCTGACCAATGGCCGATTACTTTGTTCTTCGCCGCTCTCCAGTCTTCCAGTTCCGGGGCAATGACTTCTTCCTACCCCCTGGATGCTTGCTCTCCGAACGCACGCTAACTTACTCGCACGTCTGGCCTCTCCGCTATGGGTATATCACCCACCAACACCGTTGCGAAAATCATTTGGGTTGATCGCCGGCTTGCCAACCCGCCCCCTTTCAGTCAGAACCTCTTCTCATGCACAGATTCTATCTTCCACCGGAACAGTGTCTGGGGACAGAGTTCCAACTCACAGGCGCAGAGGGCCATCACGCGCTGCATGTGATGAGGGTGCGCAGCGGCCAGAGGCTCAACGTGGCGGACGGCGCGGGACACGAATTCGTCTGTGAAGCCGCTGAGACGCAGCGTGGGGGGCTTCGGCTCAGGGTCCTCGAGAAACGTCGTTTTGAGCCGCCGCCCTGCCGAGTCACGCTGTTGCAGGCGGTGCCAAAGGGCAAAACCATCGAGTCGATTATCCAGAAGGCGACCGAGCTTGGGGTGTCGCGGATTGTGCCGTTGTTGGCCGAGCGTGTCGTGGTGCGGTTGAACTCCAGGGAGGCCGGGCACAAAGCCGAGAAATGGCAGGCGGTGGCGATAGAGGCAATGAAACAGTGCGGATGCCCATGGCTGCCGAAGGTAGCGGTGCCGGTGACCCCGGCCGAGGCGACCCAGGGCGAGGCCCCGCCTGATCTATCGTTGCTCGCGTCCCTGCAGCCCAACGCTGTGCATCCCCGTCGCTGCTTTCTCGATTTCCTGTCCCGAACGGGAGGGATGCCGCGCTCAATCGCCGTTTGGATTGGGCCGGAAGGGGACTTTACGGGCGCTGAAATCGCCGCCATCGAGGCCTCCGGGGCTGGACCAATCACGCTCGGTCCGCTTGTGCTGAGAACCGAGACTGCCGCCCTCTATTGTCTATCCGTAGTGAATTATGAATTGCAGGCCACCAGTTCGCGCTCGATCTGCTCCAGCGTCTTGCCTTTGGTTTCGGGAACGCGGAAATAGACAAACACGAATCCGGCAAAGCAGATGGCCGAATAAAGCCAGAAGGTCCCCGACATCCCGATAGCCGCGTTGAGCGTGGGAAACGCGAAGGTCAGAATGAAACAGGCTATCCAGAGAGCCGAGACGGCCACCGAAATGGCTGCTCCCCGGATTCGGTTGGGGAAGATCTCCGCGATCAGCACCCAGGTGACTGGCGCGAGGGACATGGCATAGCAGCCCAGGGCGCAGAGCGTAAAGATCAGGACGGCCAAGCCCTTTACATGCGAGGCATAGGCGATGCCGATGAGCAGATGGGAGAGGCCGATGCCGGCGCACCCGATGAGCATGAGCTTGCGCCGGCCAATGCGGTCCACGGTGCCGATAGCCAGAAGGGTGAACAGGAGATTGACGGCGCCGGTGATGACGATGTTGAACATGATGTCGCCCAAGCCGTAGCCGGCCGATTGATAGATCTCCTCGGCATAATTGAAGATGGAATTGATGCCGCTCCATTGCTGGAGGACGGCCAGCGCGACGCCGACGAGGAGGATTTTCTTGAGGCTCGGCTCCAACAGGTCACGAAAGCGGACCTGATGAATCTCGTCCGCCGCGATAGTGCTGGTGATGTCGCGCACGGCCTCCTCCGAGTAGGCATCCCCGCCGATGCGCGCCAGCACCCCCCGCGCACGTTCGGTCATGCCGTTCTTGACGAGCCAGCGAGGGCTTTCAGGGACGGAAACCGCGCCGATAAGAAAGAGAAGCGACGGCAGGGCCACGGCGGTGAACATCCAGCGCCAGCCAGTGGAGTTGTTCCAGGCGTGGCGGGCGGTTTCAATCGCGGCCGCGTCGATGCCCGGATGGGGCAGCTTCTCGGCTATCCACCAATTGATGATCTGGGCGGCGAGGATGCCGATGACGATGGTGAGTTGGTTCAGCGCCACGAGCCGGCCCCGGAGCTTCGCCGGTGCGACCTCGGCGATATACATGGGCGAAAGATTAGAAGCCATGCCGATGGCCACACCGCCCAGAATGCGCCAGGTGACGAACCAGGAGAAACTGGGCGCCCAGCCGGTAAGAATCGAGGAGATGCCGAATAGGAGCGCCGCAGCCGCGAGGAGCCTCTTCCTGCCAAAGCGGTCGCTCAGTCCGCCAGTCACCAGCGAACCGAGCAGGCAGCCGAGCAGCGCGCAACTGTTGGCCCAACCACTGAGCGTCTCGTTGGTAACGGTAGTGCTCACCCCGTTTGCCATGACCGTCCTTGTAATGCCAAAGAACGGCTCGAAGAACGGCTTGGCTCCGCCAATCACGACCCAATCGTAACCGAAGAGCAATCCGCCAAGGGCTGCCACCAGGGAGATCATCCAGATATAGCCGGTGTTCAGGCCGGCCTCGCGTTCGGCGGTGGCCAGGGTGGGGAGAGGGATTTTCATGGGAGTATTTGTCGAGCGAGCGGGAGGTCAGATCACTTGTTCCTGGCGGCGGTAACTGATAATTGAGAATTAAGAATTGAGAATTTCAAATTGAGTCCCCCTCCGGAGGGCGGCCTCGGTTCGATTTCGCAGTGGAGATGGACTTGCCCAGGATGCAACAGAGTTCGGTCTGACATTTCTTCCGGTTTCATGATGCCTTCCGTTTTGCCATCAATTTACAATTCTCAATTCTCAGTTAATCGTCCGATGCAGCCGCTACGAGGGTCAGGCTGCTAACAACATGTTTTGCAGTGTCACGGACTCCCGTCGCGTCTCCTGAACATGCGCAGGTGGAGGGCCGAGGCCTGGTGGGAAGGGTCGAGCCGAAGCACTTTGTTGAGCTCCGCGATGGCGGGCGCGCGGCGGCCCAACCCGAAGAGTCCCAGAGCCGTCAGAAAGCGGCAGTTGACCTCGTTGCGCCGCTGGAGGTCATCGTCGAAGACCATGAACTCGGGGAGCGAGACGGCGAAGTAATCAATTTCCGGCCTGTCGCGCAGATGGTTTTTGCCGAACTGGAGAAGGGTTTGGAACCGCCCCTTCGCCGACACACAGGCAGGATGCCTGTGTTCCGAGCCGTGAAGTTTGTTCAAGGCCAGGCCCTGGTAGAAGATGGTCTCAGGATTCTGATCGTTGTAATTGATTGCCGGCGCCGGT
>JBJKSV010000104.1:0-3522 GCA_046703605.1 Limisphaerales bacterium | reverse complement strand
GAGTTGCCGGCCTCAGCACTTATTCGCAACGCCCACGACGTCGCCGAGTGGAAACTGTTCTTGGACGCGTGAGCTGGCCGTTATGTCCGCGTAACGCGAGTTTGCACATTCGACGAAATGCGCTGACTCTGATTCTGCACACTGACAAGTGGCGGAAGGTTCCGGCCATACTGAACGCCTGCGGGGATGAAGATGCGGGGATTGCTGGGCTGGCAGCCAGAGCCTTGCGGGATTGGTTTTTTACCTACAATCGAAGTTTCGCCGAACCGACACGAATTGATTTCGAAAGAATTCAGTCCGCGCTGGCGAAAGTTGAACCGAAGCTGCCGCACGGTGCAGCAAATGAACTGAGAGATTGTTTGAGGAGCTATTTCAAATGAGCGACACGAACCTAACCCAAATCCATGCCATGGGAGAGGCCACGGGCTTCATTCCCGCGCCGGGTGACAAGGGCAAGCCCATCACCGTCATCGGCACGAACTCGATTCGCGCCGGGTTCGACACCACGTGCCTCCAGCAGGCGCTGAATGCCCGCAGCGCGCCCGGCGTGACCGATCTCGTGCTCAACCCCGATGCGCAGGCCGGCTACGGCGCGCCGGTCGGTTGCGTGCTGACGTCCTCAACTCACGTCTATCCCGGCCCGGTCGGCGTGGACATCAAATGCTTGATGAGCTTCCTGCAACCGGACCTGCCGGCGGCCGAGATGGCGGACAAAACCGGTCGCCGCGCGCTCGTTGATGCGAACCTCGAGCGCACACCCACCGGCCCCGGTCGCGGCCAGCGCTCGGCGCGCAAGGCCGCGTCCGGTGTGGACGTTGAGTTTGTCGAATGTCTGCCGCCGGTGGGTGTGTTCCGTGTTGGCGTAGGCGGCGCGTCTCCGCCTTGTTACGGTTCCTTTCGATTTGTAACACCCTTGTTCCGCTTTTGTAATGGTCCAAATCTCTCCAAGTCCCTGACTACCAACATTTGTTACGGTGTAACGGTTCGTAGCGGGTGCCACAGACTGTCGCCTGTCAATCGTAGCATGAGTTATTGAATTATTCGGGTTAGTGGCGACAGTGGCCAGGCGGCGGCATTCGAAGGGCACCCTCACGCCTTGAGCCCGCTCAAGTCCGGCTCGAATTTCTCGTTGGCGTCCATCATCTCCTCCCAGGTCACGACCGTATTCTTGTAGGGGGCGGTGCGTCCGAGGATGGTGGTGAGATTGCTGCGCACGCTCGGGGGAACGGTTGGGTTGGAGCAGTCGCCGTTGGTGACCACGTCGTGGAAGGTGGCGATGTTTGTCACGGCGCCGTCGGTGTAGAGGTTGCCGGTGTCACCCTGGCTGCGGAAGTCGCGGGTGTGAACGGTAACGGGGCCGCCGTAGTGAGTATCGACGGTGCCGTTCAGGCCATAAAGGCGGCAGAGAATGTCGTCGTACCCGAAACCCGATTGGTGCGAGTTAAAGCTGACCGTGATCTCCTGAGGGTAGTAGTAAATGACAGCGAAGTGGTCCCAGCAGTTGCCAATGAACGGACGAGTCCGCCCGCCGGTGCCGTAGGCCCGAAGGGGTTGGGCGTTAATCATCCAAGACGCCACGTCCAGCGCATGAATGTTCTGCTCGGTAATGATGTCGCCTGAAAGAGTCCGATCAATGGCCCAGGCGCGCAGACGCAACTCCCGGTTGTCCGGGTCCCGGCGGACGGCGTCATCGAGGTCCTGAAACATGAGCGAGCACTGGTAGGCCGCTTCGACCAGGATGGTCTTGCCGATGTCGCCCGCATGGATATGGGCGACCGCCTCCTGATACAATTTGTTGGCCCGCGTCTGGAAATCGACCAGGAAACACTGCCGCTTCTCCGTCGCCTTCTGGCCGCTGGCCTGAATGCTCAGGCACCCGGGCACATCCACGCCAATCGGCTTCGCCAAATAGACGTGCTTGCCAGCCTCCACGGCGGCGGCGGCGTGCTCGGGATGGAAGTAAGTCGGACTGAGAATCATGACCGCGTCGAGCTTCTCTTCCAGCAGGCGCTTGTAAGCGGACAGCGTCGTGAACCTCTTTGAGGCCGGCACCTGCAGCTTCTCCCCCGCCTGGTTTACACGGTCGGGAAAGTAATCCGCCAGAGCCGCCATGTTGTAACCCCCATGTTTTTGGAAGAGACCGGCTATCCAGGTGCCCCGGCCGCCACATCCGATCAGGCCGATGTCGATCTTGGAATTGGCTTCGGAACCGCGCACCAGCTCCGGTTTGAGCATCGTGAAGGCCACCATCGTGGCGCCCGTCCCGGCGAGGAACCGGCGGCGGGTTATCGGCGAAGCAGCAGTGGGGCTGGGTTCCGAAGCGGCTTTACTCTTAGTATCCATAATAGCTTTTGTTTGGTTTCTGGGCTGTTTATTTCTCGACGCCGAAACGCAGTAGGGTCGTCGAGCGAAAGGTTTCACCCGGGCGGAGGATGGTTGACGGGAAATTCGGGTGGTTGGGCGAGTCGGGAAAATGCTCCGTCTCCAGGGCCAAACCCAAATGCCTGGGATACTCGTAACCGTGAGGCCCTTCGAAAGCGCCAGTCGGGAAATTGGCGCTGTAGATCTGCACGCCAGGTTGAGTGGTAAACACCTGCAGCGTCCGGCCAGATTTCAGGTCCTCGAGTTTTGCGCAGAACACCAAATCGCCCGCCCGCTTATGGTTGAGCACCAGGCAATGGTCATAGCCGCCGCCAAACTGTTTCCCGGTGATTTGGCCGATGCGCGACCCGATGGTATGCGGGGTGCGGAAATCCAGCGGCGTGCCCGCCACCGGCGCCATCTCGCCCGTGGGAATCAGGGCCCCATCGGTCAGCAAATACTTGGACGCGTTGACCGTCAGCACCTGGTCCAGGACCGTTCCCGAATAGGCCCCCGCCAGGTTCCAATACGCATGGTTGGAGAGGTTGATCGGGGTCGGTTTATCCGTTGTGGCCGAGTAATCGATTCTCAATTCGTTCCGGTTGTTCAGCTCGTAACGCACCGTGCAATGCAGGTTTCCAGGATATCCCTCCTCGCCGTCCTTGCTCGTGTAGTCCAGCTTCAGCGCCACAAAGTCCTCCCCCTGGCTCGGCTGGGCGTGCCACACGCGTTTGTCGAATCCCCTAAACCCGCCATGGATGTGGTTTGTTCCGCTATTGCGGCTCAGATGGTAACGCCGGCCATCCAGGGTGAAACTCGCCCCGGCAATCCGATTTGCGAACCGGCCCAGGAGCGCTCCAAAGCATGGACTCTTCTCCTCGTAATCCGCCAGGGTCGGGCGATTCGCCGTAATGTTGGTGAAATGGCCCTCGCGATCCGGTGTCTCCACGGAGTAGATGATGCCGCCGTAGGTCATGACCTTGACCTTCAAACCTCCGGCGTTTTCCAGCCTGAACAACTCCACTTGTTGCCCGTTTCGGGTCGCCCCGAAAGGCTGCGAATTGATGCTTGGCCGGGCTTGGCTACCTTGGGTTACGCTCCCAAAGGGCGCCAGACTCAACAGGCACAGGTCCCAGGCCAGTCGCTTTGAAATATGGGAGA
>JBJKSV010000103.1:0-10504 GCA_046703605.1 Limisphaerales bacterium | reverse complement strand
GCAGCATTCCGCGCTATTGCGGCGCGCCGAGGACTGCGCGCCCTACCTGCAGACTCCTGCCGTTTTGCCCGTGACATGAAATATCCAGGTTAGGGCGTTTGGGTGCCTTGTTCCATATAATGTCCGCGCGCGAGAAACTCATTGATTCGCTTGTTAACGAATGTGTGACCTTGCGGCGTCCAATGCCGGCCATAGCCGGGGTATCGTAGCGATGTCGAAAGATCGACGAAGGGCACCTTCTGCTGCTCAAGGGCTTTCTCCACCTGAGGGTCGCGGGCCGTGAGGCCGACCAGCAGACGCGCTCCTTTGCTACGAACAAACTCGGCCATTTGGCGGAGGAGGCTCGCGGTTGGGTCGGGATTGTGCAGGACAGGAGGCGCGGTCCATTTGAAATAGGCCCGTACGCCCAACCGGAACAAGTAGGACTTGGCCAGCGTTCGGTGTTGGGCGAGGAAGAACCGTTCGGAGCGCGGGACGGGCACGCCGCGAAGCTCCAGCTTCCCATGTTCCACGATGAAGTAGGGCTTGTAATAGCCGTTGTACCGGGCATTGGCGGAATTGTCATCGTGGTCCGTTTCCACACAAAAGACGAGGAATACGACGCGAGGCTTGTAATGATCAAACTGGTGCTCGAGCAGCAGTAACTCCTGGTCGGTGCCATAGCCGCTCACGCCCAGGTTATAGACGTTCCATTCTGGGTGGCGGGCCTGAAGCTTCTCGGTGAATCGGTCCGCTGCTTCGACATCAAAGCCCCAGACAAAGGAATCGCCCAAAAACAGGATGCCCGGCTTCTGATTGATGACCGGTTCCGGTCCGCGGAATCCCTGGCTGTTGTGGATGACCGTAAACGGCCTGGAGGCAATGACACGATGCCCCGTATTGGGGATCGGGAACCAGCCCAAACGCGAGTTGTACTGGTACATCAAGCTCCGCTCGTCCTGAGCGATGGCCAGGCCTTGCCTGCAGAAGAGTCGCAGGCCGAATTCCGCTCCGGCGCCGCAGAGCAACAAGGTCCCGAACAGCAAACCCAGGTTCACCAGCCATCGCCGCGTTGCCGAAGGGGCCACTGCTTTTCGCACCTCGTTGAGGGAACCGGGACCGGTCGGGGCCTCTATCCGGCCCGCCGTGAGATCTTCGGGAGTCTCCTGCCGCACCCAGAGCAGTCCGCAAAGGAGGATCGTCGCCAGGGACAGAACCGCGCCGCACCGGAACGGCACGTCTTCGTACCTTAAGCTCACATGATGTCTGCCGGCGGGAACGACCAATGCCTGGAAGGCATAGTTCGCGCGCCATAGAGCGGTGGGCTTGCCATCCACATACGCGTGCCACGGATGATAGTAGGTCTGCGCCACAACCGCTACCGTCGGCGCATCTGACTCGACCTCGAAATCCACCCGCTGGGCCGAAAATGTGTGGGAAAGGATTTTCGCGTTTGCTCCGGCGTTGGCCTTCACCTTGCCGATGGCTTCGAAAGGAAGATAGACCACATGCTGGGGATCGAAGCGCGGGCTTAGAATGGCCGGCATGGTCTCCGTCGGATCGGCGAAGATAGCCTTCTGCCCCGCCGTAATGATCGGCAAGTTGGTGGGCCGTGCAATCCAGCCGGCGACGTTGGCGGGGTTGCTGACAAGGGATACGCCCAGAAAATCACGCAGACGCGGAGCCTTATTGGTCGTGTAATAAAGCTCGTGGAAGATGCGGGAGTATTCCTTGATTTCCAAAGAATAGAAACCATCCACCTTTGGCGTGTGGTCGAGTAGATTAAAATCGAAGAACTGGGCCAGCCGCCGCCCGTTTGTATCGAGTTGGAGATTCCTGAACCCGGCGGAAAGCAGCCGGTGATAAGCGGCTGGGCTTTCCATGAGCCGGGAATTGCCTGGCGCCAACTGCCCGTCCCAGTGGAAAAACTGGCGGATAGCGTCCGGCGGCAGGCTCGCAGCCGGCAGGGTCGGACTCAAGTCCGAGTTATGAGTCAAGATGTCGCCCCAAACCAACAGGACAAGTCCGATCTGAATGGCGACGCGGGACTTCGACTCCGCTCGGCTGCCCAACAAAACCAGGCAACCGACAACAGCGAGCAGGAACACGGCCCGGAGCAAGGCGTTCTGAGCGGTCGCGGCAAAGGTCCCTTCAACGAGCGGATACTTCCATGCGCACCAGACGATCACTGCGACAGCGGCCAAGAGGACGCCGCCGAGCCAACCCAACCGCCTGCATTCCGCCGCTCGAGTCTCCCTCGGCTGCTTCTCCACCCAAGCCACGCCAAAGGCCGCCGTCAGCGGGATTGCAAAGGTGGCCAGGATCACGAACTTCACCGGAAACCTCAGGAATCCCAGCACAGGCAGCAATCGCTCGACCCAGTTGTAAACCACGCCGCGACCACCCAGGGCCATAACGGAGCCAAACAAGGCCAGTCCCATCAGCACTCGCACCCGGTAATCCCGTTTCCGCCAGAGCGCGAACAACGCCAAAGCCAGCGCGCCTGCTCCCAGGTAATACGATGCGGTCCAATGATTCGGCGGGACGTATAGGCCGTACGGGTCGCGAAAAAATCGGAAGATCGGCACCAGGTAGTTGGCCCAGCCGGTCAGTGGCATGACTCCGAGATCGGTATTGGCATAGCCGCTTGAACGTTGCGAGTGCGCCAGCAAATCCAGAAACGGCAGCAATTGAATCGCTGCCAAACCCATCGCCAAAGCGGCTGCGCCAAACGTCCGTCTCAATGTCGGGCCGAGCCGCGCGCCAGGCCGGAGGCCTCGCGCCAACGCCAAGGCGGCCAGCACCAGCCACGTGAACAGAATGACTTCGGCGCCCCCTGTCAAGAGCTGCATCCCGACCGCCAGCCCCGCCACCAATACCGTCCGTCCCCCTTTGCGCTGCGCTCGGTCCATGGCCAGCACGACCCACGGCATCCACCCCAGGGCCGCGGTTAGGTGCGGCCAGATCAGCCCGTACCAGGTAAACCCGTTGAACGCGAAGACCGCCCCAGCCACGGCGCCGGCCAGGCGGCAGCCGGTCCAGTCGCAGGCCAGGAAGTACATGCCCAGTCCCGCCAGGAACAGGTGCAAAAGGCAAAACAGGCTCAAAGACCAGGGCAGCGGCAGCAGCAGATAAACCAGCGAGAACGGATAGAGCGTCATTGTGTTCCATTGCGCCAGGAAGGGAGTGCCGCAATTATTCAGCGGATTCCAGAACGGAAGTTCCCCGCGCCAAAACGACTCGTGGTGATAAAAAGCAACCGGATACGCAAACTGGCCGAAATCCAAAAAGGCAAACGTCCTCAGCCCGAACACCACCAGCGGAAAAGACCCGCAGAGCAGCAGCCCAAGCACCAGCGCAAAGCGCCATGGCACGAACCAGTCTTTCCCGGCCTCTGCCCCGTCCCTGAGGGCTGAGACGGCGATTGGAGTCCCCAATGCGGCGGCGTCCGACGAAGGGGTGTACGCTGCGTGATCTTCTGGCGACATCAGCTTTTCCTCGCCAGCCGGGGAATCGAATAAGGAACCCGTTGCACCGGGCCGCCGCTCCGCGATGCGGAGCCCGGCGACGGGCAAGCCCCTGAAGATCCGGCGATCAAGCCAACGAGCCGTCCATCATCACGCCGGACTGTTGCGGCAAACTGGTTTCGCATGAAGCCAGCTTACGAAATCCAGGGAGGCCCAGCAACCCCAAGCCAAGGACACCAACCTCGCCCAAATCCCTTTGAGCGCCGCCGCGTCATGGATTTGACTGGCGAAAGGGTCCAGTGCATTTTCACGCATGACTGCCGTTCAATCCGCCGATAGCATCTACGAGATTCCGCTGAAGGACATTGATGGGCTCCCCACTTTCCTGGAGGCCTATCGAGCGAAGGTCCTGCTGATTGTCAATGTCGCCTCCAGGTGCGGCTTCACGCCCCAATATGTCGGGCTGGAGGCGCTCTACCAGAAATACAAGGACCAGGGCTTCACCGTATTGGGCTTCCCGTGCAACCAGTTCGGCCGCCAGGAACCCGGGGCCAACCAGGAAATCAAGCAGTTCTGCTCTACGAAGTACGAGGTCAGTTTTCCTCTTTTTGAGAAGATCGAAGTCAACGGGAAGAACCGGCACGCCCTTTATGCAGTGTTGGCGGGCAGGAGTTCCCCTTTCTCAGGAAGGATTTGGTGGAATTTCACCAAGTTTCTGGTCGGTCGAGACGGCAAGATTCTCGGGCGGTTTAGTCCGAGGGAAAAGCCCGATTCGCCGAGATTGGTTCAGGCTGTCGAGGCTGCGTTGGGTCAGTAGTGGCTGGGATAGGAGGTTAGGAGAACAACTTGATTCTTAGCCATGGATTCACTCACGAATGCTCAAATCCGCGCTCTCAAGGCGCAGGCCCAACGCATGAAGGCCACCCTCAAGATCGGAAAGGCGGGCATCAGTCCCCATTTCCTCGCCGCGATCGATGACGCCCTGAACCGTCACGAATTGATCAAAGTGAAATTCGACGAGCTCAAGGAGCAGAAAAAGGAACTCGCCCCACAACTCGCTCAAAAGACCAGCAGCCATTTGGTGACGCGGGTCGGCAACGTCGTCGTGCTTTACCGGCCGAAAGCAGCCGAGGCGGGGCAAGCCGAGGGGTAAGTGCGGCTCCTAGCCAAAGACCGCCAAAGGCCGTAGAGTCCGTTTGGCGATGAACCGTTTGACCGCCTCTGCCGGCTAACAAACTCGACCGACCGGCGCACGCTGAAGCTGTGGCATCTCTCTGGCTGAGCGGTTCTCAGATAGTGGTATCGTTTGACGCACCGTTGAGCAATTGACCATTTCACACCACCCAGCTAAAACATGGCCTATGATGCGAAGTTCGAAATCCCAGGCCACACGACTCCTTCTCTTGATTGCGAGCGCGTTGGCGCTGCAGGTAAGAGCGGCATCCTACTACACGCAACGCCTGGAGGACCCCAAGGCCGTCTATGTTAGCAGCCCCGGTGACGCGGACGCCACCGCCCTGCTGCAACAAGCCATCAACCGGGTCTATGATACGACTCACCAGGGTATCGTGTTCCTTGCGCAAGGGAGCTACCGCATCACGGACACCGTGTATATCTGGCCCAGCATCCGTGTCATCGGTTACGGCTCCCGTCGCCCCGTCCTTGTTCTGCCGCACGACACCCCCGGCTTTCAGGATGCCTCACGCGAGAAGGTCCTGTTCTTTTTCGCAGGCGGACGGCCCGGCTTTGGGCGGGGCGGGCGGCGCCACAGCGATGCCACGAACCGCAGGGTGCCTGACGCGAATCCTGGCACATTTTATTCCGCGCTGGCCAACGTCGATTTCCAAATCGGGGCCGGCAACACCGGCGCGGTGGCTGTCCGCGCGCGTTATGCCCAGCACTGTTTCCTGGCCCACATCGACTTTCACCTTGGTCCGGCGATTGCGGCCATCCACGAGGCGGGAAATGTGGCCGAGGACATCCGCTGCTTCGGCGGGCAACACGCGATCTGGACCTCCAAGCCTTCACCGGGCTGGCAATTTACGGTGATAGATTCGGTTTTTGAAGGCCAGCGTGAGGCTGCGATTCTGGAACGTGAGGCGGGGCTTACTCTCATCCGCCCCCGCTTTCGGCGCGTGCCAACGGCCGTCGAAATCGAGCATGGTTATGCGGACGAACTCTGGGTCAAGGACGCCCGATTGGAGGAGGTTTCCGGTCCGGCGTTTCAGTTCGCCGTCGAGCAGAACCCGCGAAACGAGATCAACATCGAGAACGCCACGTGCCGCGCCGTTCCCGTTTTCGCTGAAATGCGCCAGAGTGGCAAACGCTTTCTGGCCCCTGCGGATGCGTATGTGGTAAAGACCTTTTCGCATGGGTTGCATTACGCCGACATCGGCGCTGTCCCGGCGATTGAAAACGTTTTCGAGGCCGATCCAACCTCCGCGCTCCCGCCGCCTGTCGCGTCCGACCTGCGCAAATTGCCTGCCTGCAACACCTGGGGGAATGCACGCGACCTGGGCGCGAAGGGGGATGGTGTCACCGATGACACCGAGGCGTTGCAAAGAGCCATTGCCACGCACCAGACCGTTTACCTGCCTTCGGGTTTCTACATCGTGCGAGACACGCTCAGGCTTCGGCCCGACACCGCCCTCATCGGCTTCCACCCCGGGGCAACGCAAATCATCCTGCCGGACGGAACAGCTCGCTATAGCGGGGTTGGAGCGCCAAAAGCCCTTCTTGAAGCCCCCAAGGGGGGGAGTAATATCGTGACCGGCATCGGTCTCTACACCAGCGGAGACAACCCGCGCGCGGTCGCCGCGCTCTGGAAAGCAGGCCCGGACTCAATGATGAACGATGTGCGCTTCCTGGGTGGCCATGGGACGCCCAAACCGGACGGTTCGCGCGAGAATCCCTACAACGCCAACCACACGGCTGATCCCAACCCGCGCCGGAGCTGGGATAGCCAGTATCCAAGCCTTTGGGTCACTGATGGCGGCGGCGGCACGTTCCTCGATATCTGGACGCCTTCAACTTTCGCCTCCGCCGGCATGCTGGTCTCCGACACCGAAACCGAAGGCCGCGTTTACCAGATGTCCAGCGAGCACCACGTTCGCCATGAAGTTCAGCTCCGAAATGCCGCACACTGGCATTTCTACGCCCTCCAGACCGAAGAGGAGCGAGGTGAGAGCGGCTTCGCCCTGCCGCTGGAAATACAGTCTTGCCGCGACATCACCTTTGCCAATTTCCATATCTACCGAGTCATCAGTTCGTTCCAGCCATTCCCCTGGGCGGTAAAAGTCTCGGATTCGAGCGGCATCCACTTCCGAAACCTGCACTGTTATAGCAACAGCAAGGTCAGCTTTGATTGCGCGGTCTATGACCAGACTCACAAGGTTGAGTTGCGCCAGCGGGAGTTCGCCTGGCTCAACCTCTCCGGCCGCCCGCCTCGGCCCAGGCCCGTTGCGCCGTGTCCCGTCCTTCAACCCGGCGCAAAGGTTGAGAAACTCGCGGGTGGATTCTTCAATATCTCCGGAGGCGCGGTCGCGCCCAACGGCGATTTTTACTTTGTCGATGCCCATTGGCAGCGCGTTTACCGCTGGGATGTCCGCGCCCGCCAACTTTTCACGGTCTGCGATTTCCCGCTTCAACCGGTGAACCTGGCGATCGACAAGGCCGGCAATCTCCTGGTGGTCTCTTACGCCGGCAGAGGCGTTGTCTATACCCTGAGTCCAGGCGGCGACATCGCCATCGTCAGACCCGAATCTGTCACCTCCAGGCCCGGCGCGACCTTCTTCCTGCCCGAGGGCGACTGGCGAATAGACCGCCGCTCTCTCTCGGAACCTGCCGCCCAGTTTGTCTCTCCAGACGGCACGACGGTCCTGCCTGCCGGCTCTGACTTCCTAAACGGCGCCACGAGTTGGGGCGTCAAATCCAGTCCACAGATCCGGTCCTTTGGCCTGGCGCCCGCCGTGCCGGGAGGGGTTTTCTACGTCACCGATGAGGCCGACCTGACTACCTGGAAGGCAGATGTCTTGCCCAACGGGAGCCTGAGCCATTTCCAACTCTTCGCCAACCAGGGAGGTGAAGGTGTCACCGCAGACCCGCAGGGCAACGTCTATGTCGCGGCAGGCGAAGTCTATGTCTATAACCCGGAAGGCAAACTTATAGGCACAATTCACGTCCCCGAGCGCCCCCTCCAACTCGTCCTCGGCGGTCTGGACCACAAGACACTTTTTATCCCGGCCCGGTCCTCCCTTTACTCAGTGCAATTGCGGTTTCACCGGCGTTCATCCTCGGGAAACCCGGGTGAAGCGGCTTCAGGAGATTTTGAGCCTCCAGGATTGGTTGATACCGGTCTCGTGCATTTCGCTGGGCTTCCCGGCAGAGACCAAGCCGCCGCGCACGCGGTTCAACGCTGATTACGTGCGCTTTAAGGATTGAATCGAATGTCATGAACGCTACATTACAAAAGCTCGGCAAGGCGCTTCTGATTGCGGCCACCGTGCTGACCTGCCCGCGCTTGGGTTCGGCAAGCGGCGCTGAGAACTACCTGTCGGCGCTCCAGAAGGCAATTGCGCAGACAAGGCACACCCTGGCCCAGTTGACGCAATCCGCGAATCATGCCGCCGATCAATTCATTTCAGGAGGAAACCTCTGGGTAGCGGGCCGGCAGGCAGATTTTATCTCGGAAGCGTGCGGTCGGGCGGGTGGCTTGACGGCCATAGCACCCCTCGCCCAGCGGGTTCCCTCCGTTCACGATGTCATTCTCTATGCGGTGCCAGGGTCGCCTAATTCCGAGGACCGGAAGACCATCGATCGCTGGCGGCGGCAAGGCGCGACCGTGATCCAGTTCAGTTCTGCGGCAGGGCTCTACAGGAATGCCTTTCCGATAGATACCGTCGTCAACATCGTGGATCAGTGGACCTGGACCGGGGAATTTGTGGCCGCCTGCACGCGCCGGGGAAGAATGCCGGTCCTTTATCAGAGCTACGGACTGCCCGGAGGCCTCGAACGGGGAAAGAAATACCGGGGGAAGCGGTTTCACGACGATTTGACCATCAAACCGATCCCGGCTGAAGTGCTGGGGCGCGAATACCTGGACCAGATTGAAGGGATGCTGGCGAAGATAGACCGTAATCAAATGCCCCACATCGCGGAGGCGGCCAAGTGGCTGAGGCAAGCAACTTCGGTAACCGTCCTGTTCACCGGCCACATGTTTCCAAGCCATGTAGAAGACCCGCGCTCTGTCCCCCTGGGCCGATTTTCTGCAGTTCCGGCTTGGGAAGACAAGTACCTGCTTGATGCCAGCCATCCTCCACAATGTGTCCTCTACATTGGTTACCAGTTCACTCCTCGAAAGCTGATCGAGCAAGCCAAGGCAATGCGAGTAAGGCTCGTCTATTCGGATGTTCAGCCATTCCAACCCCCCGAACCCTCAAGCAATATCCTCTATATCGATCCCGGCTGGCCCTTGGCCGACGGCTGCGTCAAAATCCCCGGCTATGATGTTCCAATCCTGCCCGCCAGCGGAGTGCTCCAGGCTGCGATTTACTGGAGCATCGCTTCCGACCGGGAGCCATGAGCCTTTACGTTTAAAGTATGACAACTAAGACCACGCAATGGAGTCTTGCCTGAAGCGCTTGGGCCGTCAGGCCTTGCCGAACATCGCCCTCCAGTTCTCCAGACAACGTTTGGCCGTTTCAAGTTCCGGAAAGCGGCTGCCTTCCTGCTCGATGAGGAAGTACTCGACTCCGCCGACGGATTCCGCCGCGGCGATGAGCTCCTTCCAGGGCGTTACGCCCTCGCCGAACAGGACGCGATAGCCCTCGCTTGGCGCCCAGTCCTTGAGATGCATGACCTTGATGCGTCCAGGATTGGCCTTGACCCAGGCGACGGGGTCGGCGCCGGCTTCCTCGCAGGTGCCAACGTCCAACTGCAGCACGAAGTCCTTGGGGGTGTTGGCGGCGATGAGTTCGAGAATGCGTTGGCCGTTTTCCAGCTTGGCCCATTCGGCCTGGTGATTATGGTAGCCAGCGCCCAAGCCATGCGGTCGCAACTCGTGGACCGCTGTCGTGAGGTGGTCACAGAGGCTCTTCCATCCTTCAACGCCCTGGGTGCTGCCGGGGGCGCTTGCCAGCACGATGTAACGCGTGCCGAGGATTTGGTTCAATTCGATGGCGTGGGCCAGGTTTTTTCCGGGAGCAAATGACTCGAAGCCGTTGTGGGTCGAGTAACAGCGCAGGCCAAGGTCGTCCAATCGGGCGCGGACTTCTTTAGCATAAGGAGGCGTCCACTGGAAGTAGGGCGCATAGAATTCGACCACCTGATAGCCGTCCTGCGCCACGGCCTGGAGGGTGGCAGGCAGGTCGCGCGCCAATTCGTCCCGCACGGAATAGAGTTCCAGACCGATGGGGTATTGCTTCGCGCCCGCAGGCCGTGGAGCGGCAGAGTCGTCCGCCGTTTCAGCAGCCGACACGCGCGCGGCGAGTGCGGCGGGTATGGCGCCGGAAAGGGCCAGGAACGTTCGCCGGGAAAGAGAGAGGGGAGATGAGTTTTTCATATAGTATTCAGAGCGCCGATGGGGTTTTCCTTCGGCATTGTGGGGAGAATAGGTGTTCGAGGTGTGTTTGGCAATCCCAAAGACACTACCGCGCGGGTTCACAGACGCTTCCTGTACCCGAGCATCGTAAAGCTCTAAGAGGCGGTCCGCCTCACCTTCCTCACGCGCACCCCCAAATAGGCGTCCTATGCTTTCAGCAGAGCATCAAGTTCAGGGTTCACGCGGAAAGGCCCGGTTCAGGATAGCATCCGCCTGTCGGCAGTCGCCTGGGCAAGGAGTCTCACGGATCACCCATCGGAGAAGCGAGCGCGCAGTGGCTCCGCGCTTCACATCCTCCCTGCCTTGTAGAGGAGGTCGGTGGCCCAAGTGGCATCGTCGGGCGGCAAAGGCGGGTTGAGCGGGCGCCGGTAATCCGTGCGATCGTACCGGCCATCCTCATAGGCGCGGCTCACCGCCGCCTGGAGGTCCACCGCCGCATCACGGTCTCCCGGGCGTAAAG
>JBJKSV010000102.1:0-3693 GCA_046703605.1 Limisphaerales bacterium | reverse complement strand
CGGACCGTTCTTCGGACACCGTGACATCCGGTCTTACGGACCGGGGCGGCAGCTCGGCCGCATCGACCAGGATTTCCTCTTCGGCGCGGGCCACCAGGGAGTCGGGAAGCTGCGGCTGCAATTGGTTGGAGATGTAAACAATAAGGCGTGCATGCACATCTCGCCAGCGCAATTCCAGCCACGGATCCATTCCAGGAAACGGACTACGCATACGCAGAAAATACCACGCCGCCCGGCGGTTGCCAGCCTCAAAGCCGAATGAGGCCTCTCACGAAGGGAGGCACCGTGTTGTGTTCATTTTGCGGCTGCGGCAATCAATTCGAGCAACTCGCCATAAGTCTCGACCGCCTTGAACTGGGAGAACTGTGCCTTGACGCTCTCCGGCGCCCGGAAGAGAAAGCCCACGTGCGCCTCGCGGAGCATGGCGGTGTCATTGAAGGAATCGCCGGCGGCAATGACGTTGTAATTGAGCAGCTTGAATGCGGCAACCGCCCGCTGTTTCTGTTCGGGGATGCGGAGTTGGTAGTCCACGATGTGATCGCCTTCAACCACCAACCGGTGGCAGAGGAGAGTGGGCCATCCAAGCTGTCGCAAGAGCGGCGCAGCAAACTGCTCGAAGGTGTCAGACAGGATGATGACTTGAACTTGGGAACGGAGTTGGTCGAGAAAGTCTTTGGCACCTTCAAGGGGGCGCAACGTCGCGATGACCTGCTGAATATCGGAGAGTCTCAGGCCATGCCGGCGGAGGATCTCCAACCGGCCGCGCATCAACTGGTCATAATCCGGCTCATCGCGCGTGGTTCGCCGCAATTCGGCAATGCCGGTCTTCTCCGCGACCGCTATCCAGATCTCGGGAGTTAACACTCCCTCCATATCCAGCGTTATGATGGACTGTTTCATCGAGCGCAATGTCCCAGAACCCGTCAGCAGTGTCGAGTAACGGCTTGGTCCGGATGCTTTGCTGCTCCTCCGTGCCAACCCACAATCGAATCGGCCGCATTCGCCAGATCAGCGGCGCTCTAGCCGCTGCCGCATCTGCTCCAACTGGCGGCGTGCCTGGAGATAGTCCGGCTTGAGCCGGAGGGCTTGCTGGAAATGAGCGGCGGCTTCCTGGTTCCGGCCTAACTTCGCGAGCGCTGCCCCTAGATTGTACTCCGCCTCGGGATTGTCCTCATTCAGGCGCAGAGCGTCGTTGTACTGAGCAACGGCGGCCTCGAGGTCGCCCTGCTCCGCGAGAACATTGCCGAGGTTGTTGTGCGCCCGCGCGTCGCTGGGGTCCAATCTCAAGCATTCCTGGTATTCTTTCATCGCCTCTGCCAGGCGATGCTCGGCGGCCAGGGCATTACCGAGATTGCTATGAGCGCTGGCGTAGCGAGGCTTGAGGCGGATTGCCTGGCGGAAATGCTCGATGGCCTCGTCGAGCTTGCCCTTCATGGCCAGGGCAATGCCCAGGTTGTTGTGCGCGTCGGCGTGGTCCGGGTTCTCCTGCAGCGTGATGAGGTATTGCTGGATGGCTTCATCCAGCTTGCCGACCTCCGAGAGCGCGTTGCCGAGGTTGTTGTGAACTTCGGGATTATTGGGCCTTCCCCGCAATGCGGCCTCGTAATACGGAATGGCCTCGGCGGACCTGTGCTCCTTTGCCAACGCATAGCCCACATTATTAAGGGCGTCATCGTAGTTGGGATTGATGGCGAGCGACTTTTCATAATACTGCATCGCCTCGCGGGTCTTGCCCTTGTTTGAGAGAAAGAAACCGAGATTATTGTAGGCGAGGTAGTTGTTCCTGGTGACCTGAATCGCGTGCCGAAAGAGGGTCTCGCTGTCCTTCCAGAAGCCAATTTGTCTCATCGTAAGAGCCGCGCAAGCCAGCAGGGTCAGCCCCGTCCCGCTCGCCATCACTGCCGGTTTCCAGGCTCGGCGGGGAATCAGGTCATTGACTCCCCAAACCAGCATGATGAGCGAGCCGATCGTTGGCACGTAAGTATAACGGTCCGCCATCGACTGAACTCCGACTTGCACCAGGCCGATCACCGGCACCAGCGTTCCAAAAAACCAGAGCCATCCAACAGCCAAGTAAGGTCTTTTGCGCGCCTGCGCCAATACGCCCCAAAAGACTGCCATCAGGATCAGGGCTGCCCCAATCACCTCCCACAGCGGCCAGTGGATTGGGTGGGGATAGAGCACCGAAAGGTGCGTGGGCCAGAGGGTCTTGCCGATATATCGGACATAAGAAACCAGGGCGTTGGCGATTCGCTGCCCGAAGGTCAGGCTCGTCGAGACAGCCCCTCCTTTCCGCTGGACGAGGAACGTGACCACGCTCGAAGCGGCGGCAAGCACAAGGAAGGGAATCTTCTCGAGAACTAAGCGCAAAATGGAGGCAGAGCCAGCGGCCGAAACCTCCCGCGTTGAATCGTGTCCCGAAGGATCCGGCGCTCCTCCCTTAGGTCGAGAACGGAGCGCGACACGCCCTAGCGGCCAATAATCCAGAAGCAGCAGAAGGAAGGGGGCGGTCACGAGCATCGGCTTGCTCATAAGCCCGAGGCTAAATAGCACCAGCGCCAGCACGTAATAGAGGGAGGCAGGCCTTCGCATCCGCCTGAGGCTGGCGTGGCGAGTTTCGGCCCTTGTTCCCCGGCCTTTGCGCTCCTTCGCCAACTCCGGCCCTGCCGCGCCTCTATCCCCATTCTCGCGCTTCTCTCGACTCTCGACATATTTGGTGTATGCCATCAGGGTAAGCAGGAGAAACAAAGTGCTCAGGACATCCTTTCGTTCCGAAATCCAAGCGACCGATTCCACGCGCAAGGGGTGCAGAGCGAAGAGCGCGGCCAAGACGACGCTCCGCCAGAATGCCCCAGTCATCAGACGCAGCAGCAGGAACAGCAGCACCACGTTTGCCACATGAAACCCGACGCTCACGAGGTGCTGCGGAGGGGCGTGCAGGCCAAAGATCTGGCAATCCAGAATATGCGACAGCCAGGTAATCGGATGCCAATTGCTGGCGTGACCGGTCTTGAATGCCCAAACGACATTGTTCCAGGTCAACCCGCCCTGCACGTGCGGATTTGCCGTGATGTAGTCCGGGTCGTCATAATTAACAAATCCATTTCGGACAACCGGGAGAAACACAAGAAATGTCGCCAGCGCCAAAAAAACTGAAATCAGAAGCGGGGACAGTGGCCTGATCTGCCGGCATCCTCCGTCCTCCTGGCCTTTGCCAGCCCGCCTCTTTCCCGCATCCTGAATCGGCTTGAGCATTATCCAGTCTGCGAGTGCCTTGCCTGAGCGGTCGTGGCCACTCGGCCCGGTTCCAGTCCTGCGGGCAACACAAGGCTCACCGAGACATGCCGCGCCTGCGAGAGGGCGAATTTCTTCACCATCACTTCCACGGACTGCGCTCCGTATCGGGCCAGGACCAACCCGGCAACGTCCGCCGCGACCTTCTCGATGAGATTCCAGGTACGTTCCTGGCCGAAGGCGAGCAAGTCCTGGGCAACGGCGTGATAGTCGATTGTGTCCTGAAGATCATCGCTCCTGGCCGCGGCGGCCAAATCCAGCTTAATCTCCACGGTCAGCAGTAATCGCTGCGGGTGGACCCGCTCCGGCTCGGTCACACCCACTCGATAAAACACCTCCAGATCCTCGATCGCGATCTTGCTCATGGAGATTGGTCGCGATTGGTCTGACTGGTCTGAC
>JBJKSV010000101.1:0-13579 GCA_046703605.1 Limisphaerales bacterium | reverse complement strand
ACTGGTAGGTTTCCGGGTCTATTCGTATCAGGACGACCAAAACCACATGTCTCTCGAGGGAGAGTACCTCTACAAGGATTTCGATCTCCTGGCGGGGGGCCTGGCGGTCTACCGCAGCGGCAATCTTCTGGGCCGCTGGACTCATGAGTTCAGCGACGAATCCGAACTTCAGGCGCAAACCTATTATGATCGCTTCGAGCGCAACGTGCCTGGGCAATTTGGTGAGAAGCGCAATACGTTTGATGCCGATGTGCAATACCGGAAAACGATCGGCGAGCGCAATACGGTGATTGCCGGCGGGGAGTACCGCATTTCAGGCGACAACACCCAGCCCGGAGGGTTTATCCAGTTCGTGCCCCAGAGCGCGACCGTCCACATGCTCAGCGGGTTCCTCCAGGATGAAATCGGGCTTGTTCCCAAACGCCTGGCGTTGGTGCTCGGCTCCAAACTGGAGTGGGACAGTCTGGACGGCGTTCAGCCGCAGCCGACGGTGAGAGTGGCCTGGACGCCCACGGAGCACCAAACGGCATGGGCGGCGTTTTCTTATGCTGTGCGGATGCCCTCCCGAATTGATGAGGATGTGAGATTTCTCGTCAACCCGGCGTCGGAGGTGGTCTCGGTGCAGGGCAACCCGAATTTTCAGCCGGAAAAGCTCAAGGCCTACGAGGCGGGCTACCGGGTCAAGCCCTTCGAGAAGGTGTCCGCCGACATTGCGACTTACTACAACCAATATGACAACTTGAGGAGCCTCGAACCGACACCAGGGACGTATTTGCCGCTGGTGGAGTACAATCGTCTGCAGGCCGAGACCTACGGGATTGAGCTGTCGCTCAAGTACCAGGCCAGGCCCTGGTGGCGGTTGAGCGGGAATTACTCGTGGTTGCATGAACACCTTGAGCCACAGGCCAACAGCCATGACCCGTACCAGGGCACGCTGGAGGGCAACGACGCGCCAAACATGTTTTCGATATGGTCCTCGATGGACCTGCCGAGGCACGTCACTTTTGATGCCATTCTGAGGTACATGGATGCGCTGCCGCACCCGGCGGTGCCTTCCTATGTGGAATTGGACCTTCGCCTGGGTTGGCGGCCGACCAAGAATCTGGAAATTGCCATCGTGGGGCAGAATCTCCTGCAGGCCGCGCACCGCGAATGGGGTCCTGCTTCGCCGGCAGCCGAAGAGGTGCAGCGGGGCGGATATGTGAAGCTGACCTGGCGGTATTGAGAAGCGAATGCTCTCGACCCACAGACCAGCAACCGGGCGCGCTCAGAGGCATCGGGCTTGGCGTTTGGTGATCGCGCTGGTCGTGGTGGATGCCTTGAGCGCGCTCACGACCGTGGCCAAACTCGCCGCTCGCGAGTCCGACATCAAAGCCACCCTCCTGTACAATTTCTGTTACTTTGTTGAGTGGCCTGCGCCGGTTCTGTCCGATACCAACGCGCCTTTGGTCATTGGCGTTCTGGGTTCGGACCCCTTCGGGAAGTTCCTGGACGAGCTGGTCCGGAACGAGCAGGCCTATCATAAGCGGATCGTGGTTCGCCACTTCCGAAACGCAAAACAAGCGCGTAGCGCACAGATTCTTTACGTCAGCCGGTCTGAACGGAGGAGGTTCGGCTCAATCCTGTCTGCGACGAGCAGAAGACCGATCTTGACGGTGGGCGACGGCCCGGGCGATGGCTTTATTGAGCATGGCGGCATGGTGGAGATGATTGTTCGGGAGGATAAGGTCCACCTTCGTATCAATCTGCGGGCGGTCCGCGCGGCTGGGTTGACGATCAGTTCGAAGGTCCTGAGCCTGGCGGACATCGTACACATTTGAAAGGGAGGCCCATGAGGACGCAACCCTCCATACGCCGTCAACTGCAGCGACTGATCCTGTACGCGACGGCCTCGGTCCTTGCCTTCGCGTGCGTGGTCTTTGTCTTCTTTGAATATCGCAACTCGCTCAATGCCCAGACGCAGTCCACTCTCAGTACGGCGCGGATTACCGCGGACGCAAGCAGCGGGACGCTGGCTTTTACAAACCCCGGTGAGGCCAAGGCGCTCTTGAGGGCTTTTCGGCTCGAACCCGGCGTTCTGGCGGCGGCACTCTACGACTCGGATGGGAAGCTCTTTGCCGAATATCGCACCCGAGACGCTTTCGGAGGGGTTCCAAGGAGGCCGCGACGCGACGGCCTGTACGCCGGGCATGCGCGGCTGGCCACATTTCAGCCGGTTCTCCAGAATGGAAAGCGGTTTGGCACGTTGTACCTGCAAACGGACCTCCGCCCCATGTATGCCCGGTTGGCCGCGTACGGCTGGACGGCCCTGTGCATTTTCGGCTTCGCTCTGCTAGCCTCCTACTTCGTCGCGCAGCTTCTCCAGCGGAGTATTTCGGACCCGATACTCTCATTGGCCGGCGCCGCGCAGGCCATTTCTCGGCGCCGGGATTACAGCGTGCGCGCCGAGCCGGCCGAGGGGGCGGAGCTACAACTCTTGACGACAGCCTTTAACCAGATGCTGGAAGAAATCCAGCGCCAGCAACAGAGTCTGGCAAAAGAAAAGGAACTTCTGGCCACGACGTTGTCCAGTATCGGCGATGCGGTCATCGCCACGGATCAAAACGGCTCGATCACATTTCTTAATGCGGAAGCCGAACGGTTGACGGGCTGGAAGAGTTCTGAGGCGGCTGGGCAACCCCTCATGAGGGTCTTTCATATCCTCAACGAGATGAGCCGGCAGAGCGTGGAGAATCCCGTCGAAAAGGTGCTGCGGCTGGGCGCGGTAGTCGGCCTGGCCAACCACACCGTTCTCATCGCCAGAGACGGAGCCGAGACGCCCATTGACGACAGCGCTGCCCCAATTCGCCAGTCTGGGGGGCCGCTGTTCGGGGTGGTGCTGGTGTTTCGCGACGTAACCGAACAGCGCCGGGCAGAGCAGACCAGGGCGCGCCTGGCGGCCATCGTCGAGTTCTCCGGCGACGTGATTATCGCCAAAGACCTGAACGGAATCATCCGAAGCTGGAATGCCGCGGCTGAAGGCCTCTTCGGCTATGCCGCTGGGGAAATCGTTGGCAAATCCATCAGGTTGCTTTTTCCTCCGGAGCGTCTTGATGAAGAAGACGACATAGAAGCCCAACTCCGGCAAGGGCAGGCGGTCACCCGTCTGGAAACCGTCCGGGTTGCCAAAGACGGCAAACGCATTCCCGTGAGGGCCAGCGCCTCCCCGATTAAAGACGCCGAAGGCAACATCATCGGGGTCTCATCGGTTATTCAAGATATCACCGAACGCAAACGAGCTAATGACGCCCTGCGCGACGCCCATGCTCAGTTGGCTGACCGCGCGTATCACCTCGAACGGCTAGTAACAGAGCGCACGGCCAAGCTCCAGGAGATGGTCAACGAACTCCAGCATGTGTCCTACGCGATCGTGCATGATATGCGAGCGCCTCTTCGCGCTATGAATACGTTTGCCTCCGTAATCCTGGAAGAAATCTCCGCCGCTCCACATCTCCCTCCTCAGGTTCTGGACTATTGCAACCGCATTATCACCGCCGCTGGCCGGCTCGATAGGCTTATCCTGGACTCTCTGAGCTACACAAAATCGGTGCTCCAGCAAGTCCCGCTCAGGCCGGTGGATCTGGGCCGGCTCATTCCAAACCTTATCGACACCTATCCCAATCTCCAGCCCGACAAGGCGGACATCACAATTGAGGACCCGCTACCTGTGGTGGTGGGCGACGAAAGTCTCCTGACTCAGTGTTTCTCGAATCTGCTCGGAAACGCGGTGAAGTTCGTGGCCCCCGGAGTTCGCCCTCAAATCCGCTTGCGGGCCACCCTCTCGGACAATACTGCCAGAATCACCGTCGAGGATAACGGCATTGGCATACCCCCGCGGGCGCAGCCTCGGCTCTTCGGAATGTTCCAGCGTCTGACGGCGGAGTACGAAGGCACGGGCATCGGACTGGCCATCGTGCGGAAGGTCACCGAGCGTATGGGGGGCAGAGTCGGCGTGGATTCGCAACCGGGCAAGGGCAGCCGATTCTGGGTCGAGTTGAAAGTCGCGGGTGACGCTGCGCCCGAAGCCTGACGCCCTTCCTTCTCCCTTGCGCAGCGATTCCCTGTTATGTTTTGCCGGGGGCGCGGATTAGTCTATGGATATGCAAGAGGCAGAGTTGTTGCGTGATTACTTGAGGCACGGCTCCGACCCGTGAACAAACTCTCGGTAGAGGCCCGCATAGACTCCGCCCGCGGCCACCAGGGACTTGTGGGTGCCGCGCTCGACAATCCGGCCTTGGTCCAGGACCAACACGAGGCCGGCTTGGCGGATGGTGCTCAGCCGGTGCGCCACGACAAACGCCGTGCGCCCCCGCAGCAATATCTCCAAGGCGCGCTGCAGCCGGGCCTCGGTGACAGAATCGATGGCGCTGGTCGCCTCGTCCAGGACGATGATTCGCGGGTCGGCCAGGAGCGCGCGGGCAAAGCAGATGAGCTGGCGCTGGCCCAGCGAGAGGGCGGCGCTTGTCTCGCCTACCTGCGTTTCCAGCCCGGCCGGAAGCGCCTCGAACAGGTCCAGGCAATCGAGGGAACGCAATGTGGCGCGCACCTCCTGAACGGTGGCCTCCGGGCGGGCGAACCGGATGTTGTCGAGCACGGAGCCGGCGAAGAGGAAGTTATTCTGCTGAACGCTTCCCATCCGCGCATGGAGCGAGGCGCTCGTGACGTCCCGCAGATCACAGCCATCGACCAGCACTCGCCCTCTCGCCGGCAGATAGAACTTCTGGAGCAAGCCGACGATGCTGGTCTTGCCGCTGCCAGTGTGGCCGACCAGAGCGACGGTCTGGCCGGGCTGCGCCTCAAAAGAAATGTCGCTCAATACAGGGCGCCCCGCCTCATACTCGAACCAGACGCCGTCGAATTGGACGTGGCCGCGAAGGGTGGGAAGGGCATTTGCGGAAGGCGAGTCACTCCATTCCGGTTGCAGGTCGATGAGCCGGAAGAGGCGTTCGGCGCCGGCCATGGCGCTCAAGGCCTGGCTGTATTGGTTGCCGATGACCTGGATCGGCTCGAAAAAGTAGTTGGCCAGGAAGAAGAACATCACCAGGTCGCCCAACTCCATCTGGATCGTCCCCCGCCAGTAGAGGGCGCCGTAACCGCTGAGCAGGGCGGTGACGCCGAGGAACAACTGGCTCTTCATCTGCAACAACGGAATGAAAACCGCGGAGGCGTGAGCCACGCCGACGTTGTTGTCGCCATGGGCGTTGACGAGCTTCCGGAAGAAGCCGGCGTTGATCTCCTGCCGTACGAAGGCCTGGGTGACGCGGATGCCTCCCACCGACTCGGCCAACGTCGAAGCCAGGCGGCTCCACGTCTCCTGGAGCTTGCGCAGGCGATGGCTGACCTCGCGGCGGTAACGTTCGTTGACGACCCAGATGACTGGAACCAGGACGAGCATCAGGGAAAAGAGTTTCCAATTGTAGCACGCCATGAGAATCGCCGCGACGAACATCTGCACCGCCTGGATGGTGATGACAAAGGCCACGTCCTGAACCGCCACCCGGATGCTCTCGATGTCGGAGGTCATCCGGCTGATGACCCGCCCGAATTTCGTCTTGTTGAAAAACGACATCGGCAGCGTCATGAGCTTCTCGAAGTACTGGCGCCGCATGTCGTGTGCCACGGCTTCGCCCAAGTCGAGGGCAAACCGCTGGCGAAAATGCAGGGTGAGAAGCATGAGCAGAACCAGGGCGAGATAAATTGCCGTGTGAACGAAGATGCCGGGCAGGTTTTGGCCCGCAATGGGGCCGTTGATTGTCCAGCCGATCATCCATGCCAGCGCGGGCAGTTGCAGGCCCCGGGCAAAGGTCAGCACGAAGAGCCAGTTCCGCCGCCTCGCGTATGGCCGCGTATAGGTAAAGATGCGGCGAATCAGACTCGCCTTCAGAGGGGCGCGATCCGCCTCACGGTCTTCTTCCAGGGGCCGGAAGAAGGTGATGGCCTCGCGCGCTTTATCCAGGGCCTCCGGGTCGAAACGCGGCTGAGCGCGCCCGGTCTTACCCGGCCTCGGTATAGTAGTCTTTCTAGCGCTCAAGCAACTTCTTCGACAGTGAATTCTCTGACGCCTGCAATCAGCCTATGAAGTTCGCAGTAAACCCGGATGCCGTCCAGCGCAAGCCTCGGCTTGCCATCCGCCCCAGGCGGCGTAACCTGTTCTTGTGAGCACAGTCCAAGAAATTGAGGCGGCCCTGAGCCGGCTGCCACCCGAGGACCTTCGGGCCGTAGAATGCTGGATAGCCGAGCTCAAAAAGGGCCAGGAGGCGGAAACTGCCTACGCTCAAGAGGAGTACGGTGCCACGCCAGCGGAGTTGGAGCGGTTTGATCGCCGGATGAAGGAAGAAATCGAAGCAGATCGCCACGCGGGGAGGCTGCGAGAGTTCAGTGGTGATCTGGAGAGAGACCTGGAGGATTGAAGCGGGCGTTTTTCACGGAACGGTTTCGCCGGGATCTCCGGGCCTACCCCGAGGAGATTCGCGATGCCGCGGAGAAGGTAATCGCCGAGGTTCAAGCCGCGTTTGGCGATCCGCACCGGCACGCCGGCTTGGGGGTTAGAAAACTCTCTAAGCGGCACTTTGAGATTCGATGTGGTCTGGATGTTCGTCTTCTCTTCAGGTCGGAGCCGGAAGGGCTGGTTTTTGATTTTGCGGGCACGCACGATCAGGTCCAGCGCTTCTTGAGAGGGGTGTAAGAGAGATCGTCGCTTGGGGTCCTCATGAGGCGAGTGCGGCCGGGTCTTCTTCCCAGTCCACGAGTTGAAGCATCGCCGTCTCGCGATACGGACCCGGCTCCGCCACCAGGCTCTCATGCGTCCCGGTTTGAGTGAGTTTTCCGTTTTCCAGCACCAGGATAAGGTCGGCCCGGCGCAGCAGGCTCAGGCGGTTGGCGACCACGAATGCGGTGCGGCCTTGCATCGCCCGGCGCAAGGCGGAAACGATTTCATGCTCCGTCTTGGAATCCACGGAGGCCGTTGGGTCGTCGAGAATGAGGATCGACGGCTGCAAGAGCAGCGCGCGGCCAAGGGCCAGCCGCTGGCGCTGGCCGCCCGAGAGGTCCGCGCCGGATTCTCCCAGAACGGTTTCATAGCCATTGGGCAGGGCCAGGATGAACTCATGCGCGGAGGCCATGCGCGCCGCCTGCTCGATCTGCTCGCGTGTCGCGTTCGGATGCCCGAAGGCCAGGTTGGCCGCCACGGTGTTTGAGAAGAGGAAACTTTCCTGATAGACGATGCCGATTTGACGGCGGTAGGTGTCCAAATCCAGGTCGCGCAGGTCGTATCCATCCACAACGATTCGTCCATGGTGCGGGTCATAGAATCGCGGGAGGAGGCTCAGGAGCGAGCTCTTGCCCGCCCCGGTCATGCCGAATATCCCGACGACCTGGCCCGGCGCGGCCTCGAAGGAGATGTCGCGCAACACGGGTTCGCCCGCGTTATAGGCGAAACTGACATTCTCGAACGCGACGCGCCCGCTGATCCGCGAGGGCCGGACGGCGCCGGGCTTATTTTGCACTTCGGTGGGAGTGTCCAGCACTTCAAAAACCCGCCGAGCCGCGGTAAAGCTCTGTTGGACGGAGTTGGCGATAGTGGTGACGTTGGCGACTTGTCCGTTAAATTGCTGGAGCAGGCCCGCGAAAACGACCAGCCCCCCGCCCAGAGGGATTCGGCCCTGAACATAGAGCCAGCCGCCATAAGCAAAGAGGATGACCAGGCTCAATTGCGAGAGGAGTTGGGTGGCGGGGGTGAAGAGCGCCAGGTCCGTGAAGATCCGTTTTTGCTGCTCGGAGACCTCGCAATTGGCGGCCTCGAACCGGGCGACCTGGCTCGGTTCGGCGGCGAACCCCTTGACCGTTTGCATGCCACGGACATTTTCGGTAAACAGCAGGACGAGGCGGTCATAGAGCTCCCGGTTGCGCGCATAGGCCGGGCGCAGGCGGCCCGAATAGTAGTGCGTCACGCCCCAGAGCGCGACCGTGACGGAAAGGCACGCCACCGTGAGCGATGGCTGGATGCGCCACATGAACACGAAATAGACCGCCAGCGTCAGCACCATGTTGATTCCCTGAAGGACGACGCCATCGACAAAAAGCCGCGTGTTCTGCACGTCGCCCGTGACACGGTTAAAGATCGAGCTGGAGCCGTGCCGGTCGAAAAAGCGAAAGCTCAGCCCCTGGAGTTTGGCGTAGAGGCGGTCGCGCAGGTCGGGGACGATCTTGCCCTGAGTCAACCGCGCGGTAACCATGTTGTAATGATAGGTCAAGGCCGCCCGCAGGACGGCTTGCGCCACGATGGCGCCGGAGAGCACCGTGACAATCTCCAGGGGAGTCCATCGCTGTGGCGGTTTCCAGCCAAAGGGATAGACGGGGGCGCGCTGGGCCGCATCGAGCGCGTGGCGGACAACGTCGATAACCAATCCAAGCAATTGCAGGCCCGCTAATCCAAGCAGCAGGAGCAACAAACTCAACAAGAGCGACACCAGGCAGTCACCCCGAAACTGCCACGCCAACGCCAAAAGCCTCCTCACCAACACTCGATTGGAATAGCGCTCGGCTTGCATATCCGGAAACGACATCGTAGCGCGGCTTCGCCTCAGTCCTCCCAGCGAGGCTTTTCTCCGATTGCATTCCCTTGTCCCCATTCCTTTGTCAGGCTCATCTGTGGAGACGGGTACGCGGGAGGTGGCTCGGGAGGATCAGACAAAGGAATGGGGGCAAAGGAATTGGTGTGAAGGTCTTGGCCCTGGCGGCGCTTCGTCTGAGACCATCTTGTTCTTTGCATAACCTTGCATGAATGTCCGCCCACCCGTGAGGGAGGATTAATAGACCAGGGCGAACTCGCCGTTCTCTAGGGCTGCGACAGCAACGCCGCCCCAGACCGGCACTCCCCCGGCGCGTCCGCAGGAAAACTGCTTTGTCCTCAAGTCGAGGCATTCCCAGGCCAGTGAGCCGCCCTTTGCCCAAGCCGTGCCTTCTGTCCACGCCATCAGCAGCCGCGGGTGGGCGCCCCCGCTCACGGCGAAGGCAGGGTGTTTGCGATTGGGCCCGCCGCCCGCGGCCGGGATCGCTTTGACCATCGGGCCGGGCGCGCCCTGAAGCGGGACATCCGCGGCTTGCGACTGGGCCCCGGCCAATCGGATCGTGGCCCGAAGCACCTGGCCTTTTGTCTCCCACATTGCCAGCAATGAATTGCCCGGGCCGTTCCCCAGCGCCATCGTGCTCATCGGACAGAAAGAGATGTGCCAGGGGCCGAGGAGAGTTGAGGTGAAGGTCTTGCCCCCGTCGTTGGAGAGGAGCAAGGTCACGTTGCGGTTGCCATCGCCCAAGGCTGACCGGTAGAGCACCGCCAATTTGCCCGGCTCTGGGCAAAACGCCTTCAACCCGCAGCACGGACAAGCTCCGCTCCTCGAAGGGCTGATGACGTGCTCGGTCGCGAACGTTCGTCCGTCGTCCGAAGAGCGCGCCATGAAAACCTCCCTGCTGTGCTCGTTCCGCGGGCCATAGCCGTCCGCCGGTTGGGGGTGCCAAACCACATAGGCATCTCCCTGGCTGTCGGCGGGGACCGAGCCGCCGCCGTCGAGCAGAGTCGTAGAACCCATCATGTTCCGCTCGGGTTCAAATCCGTCGCCGGCATCATTCATTCGTGTGTAAAGAAGCGGATTGCCGCCTGCTCCCCGCGGCTGAGCCTTGTTGGAGCCGTTCCAGACGGCATAGACCCGTCCGTTCCGCCCCAGAGCCAGTTGCGCGCCTCGAACGGCGCCAACGGCCATTGCGCTGCCAGGCTGGCTGTTCACCCGGATCGGAGTTTGAAAGGCGGCGCCGCCCTACTCAAGCCGGGTGTAAAAAACATCACATGCAGCGGGGTCTCCTTTCAGGTACACCAAGTGAACTGTTCCGCGGGCATCCACTGCTACCTGGGGCTGGAGACCGCCTTCGGGAACCCGAAGCAGTTCGATCCGGGGCGCGGAGTCAGTTCTCACCTTTTCCGTTGGAATGGAGGGCAAAGCGGCGGAAAAGGCTGCAGGACTGACCGCGGCGAGTTCGGTCTCGTTTGAAGGCCGCGCGTCCGCGCTTGCGCCACAGAGCGCGGAGACTGCCGCTGCCAGGCCAACCCTCAGCATCCCCACGCCACGCCCAATCAGCCAGGATCGCATCATTATGATGAACATCACTCGTGGTAATGGTCGCGTGCCATGAGCACCTTGGCAAGCTGGGCTTCGCTGACGCGCGGCCATTTCAACCGGCGCAACCATGTGTTCGCTGCCTGCACGTCGAACAGCTCGGGGTCGAATGGACGGCCAAGCCATTCCTTCATCGCCTTGTGTTCAGGATGCTTTGGGTGCTTGAGAATATCGAGCAATTCCTCGTAGCCTCCCACCCCGCCACAGTCCTCCGGCGGGCACGCCCGCTCGCCCGCCAGGCAGACCGCAGTTGTCGCGGATGAGGGCTCCGCCGGGAGGAGCTTTTCGAACGTTATGATGTGTTCCCAGGAGTCTCCAAAATCGTATTCGTACACCAGTCCATCGCCAGGTTTTGGCAGCAACTGCGCCAGCTTGGCTTTTCCCTCATCCAGCACGGAAGGATCATCCTCGAACTCGTTCAACTCGGCCCTTGGGTCGGCATACACGTGCTCGCCGCAGATGAATTGATGCAAATGGCTATTGGTCCAGCCCATGGCGAGCTGGAGGATCGCGTGAAGCCAGTTCAGGTTGGCGTTGCCGGGGACTTTCACCCGCCGCCAAATGAGCGGTTGGGCCTCGGTGAGGAAGACTCTAAGTTGGTAAGCGGGGGCACTCGCTCGTGGGCTGGCCGACTCAGTTTGCGCGATCATGTGAAAAGTCTAAGGCCAGGTGCATACGCCAGGCAAGCCCGGACGGTGGCCAATGACGCACCGCGGGCGCGTCTTGGGAGCACCACCGTGCGGGGCGGCAATAAATCCGAAACACGAGATTCGAAACTCGAAACAAATCCGAAGGAAGCAATGAGGAAATCACCAAAACGCCGAAACGACGGCCGTTTTGATCGTTGGGACATTGGAGGTTTTGAGACGGGCGATTCGTTTTGCCGTTGCCCGCGCCGGAGAACTCGTGTTACAGTGATTCACATGAGTAAGACAATTACCATCCGGAAATCCGAGGACGATGAGCTTTGGTTGCGCCAGCAGGAGCAAACGACGGCCCGTTCCCAAGGGCAGATCCTCAAAGACCTGCTCCGCCAGGCACGGGAGCAAAGGGCCGGAGGCAATCCGCTGATGCGGTTTTGTGGCGACCTCGCGCTGAAAGACACAAAGGCCTCCAGCAAGGAGGGATTCAGCCGATGAAGGCTATTGCGGACACAGGCTGGATTGTCGCCTTCCGGCATGCCCGGGACGAACATCACCGTTGGGCAAAGCGAGTCGGCGCGACATTGACGCTTCCGATTCTCACGTGCGAGGCAGTGCTGGCGGAGGCGGCGTTTCGGCTGGAGAACACGCACGCGGTGATGGACATGGTTGAAGCCGGCGTTTTGAAACTCGCCTTCCGGTTGGACGAACACCAAACCCGCATCGCTGAGTTGTGCCGGATGTATCAGGACCGAAAGCCTGATCTGGCCGACATGTGTCTGGTTCGCATGAGCGAGCTTTTCGAGGCCCACACCGTGCTTACCGTTGATCACGGGGACTTCTCGGTTTACCGCCGCAACTGTTCGCAACGAATTCCCTTCGTGTCTCCACGCACCTGAAACGAAAACCAGGTCTGTCGCTAGCGGAATTTGCTCGCCGGTTGGGCAACGGCGCACCCAAAGCTGGCGTTGAGGCTGGCTCCCGAAATCCCCGTGAGCAAAGGGCTTGCGACGAAGGGTTGCTGTGCTCAGATTGTATGCATGAAGACCGTCACCTACCCTGTTCGCGTTGACCGGGCCGTCTATGACAACCTGGTCAAGGAAGCGAAGCGGCGTCAGAAATCGCTGGCCGACCTGTTCCGCGACCTGATTTCGTACGGCCTGCCTGCCCTTCCGCCTGTCCCGGCATCCTACGAAACACTCGAGGAAGTGTGGGACAATCTCGGGCCCGCCCCGGAAGTTCTTTATGACAAACTCCCTAAGCTTTACAGCCAGCCTTCGCGGCAACCCCAATCCTGGCCGCCGTGCGCTTTGAGAAACGCCAGCAGACCCCGGATTACCCCCGCAACTCGGAATGGCCCGCCTCGCTAGCCACCCGGCCGAGGTTTTGGGAGATTTGAACCTTCCGTAGGTTTCCGCAGCCTTCCGCAGGTTTCCGCAGCCTTCCGTAAGTTTCCGCCACGCCATCGAAGCGGGTCCGAAACGCCGCGTATCGGCGATGGATGGGGAATCTCGTGACGGCGATTCATAAGAACAAGCACTAGTAGCCGCTATTAACTGCCAAGAGCTGCTGGAAAGTCCTGGAATTTGCGATTTGCGGGTGGCGGGGGCTGCCGGAGACGCCACCATACTCATTCTCGTGGCGGCCAAGGCGCCGGTGTCGATGCCGGGTTCGGAGTTCATATTCATGATCTTTTGTTTGGTGGCCCGAGATTTTAGAGAGCGGGCCTCTAAGGAGGGGGAGGCGTTACGCGGGGCTGGATTCCTGGTTTTGGAAGGTGCTGAGAGGGAGGAAGTTACAGAGAATGTAACCGTTACGCGATCGTTACACTTTGGGTGACATTGTTGTTCAGCGCAGCGTCCTCTATCCCGGTCGGCGGATTCAGGCCCGGGCGGTCCTGGGCAAAATGTTTGGCTTGAAAGGCGCGTCCGTCCAACCGTAAAGAACCTTATCCCGACGTGGGGCCTAACGCCCGCCCGCCAGCCCTTTCGCCACATACAGCGTGTAGCCCGAGTCCTGGCAAACCGGCGCGTAACCGCGCTTTATGAATTCCCGCATTCCGGGGTCCATCGCGCCGTAGCTCGTGAGCAGGATCTGCTCCGGACGATACTTCTTGAGAATCACCAGGATGCGGCCTTCGGTGATCTGGCCCGACCAATACCGCTTGAGCGGCAGCACCGCCAGCTCTGGTATCACCGGCAGCCCGGCGTCAAACGGATACATCGTCGCCTTCGTATAAACCCAGTGGTTCTGGTTCCCATACTCGGCCCCCGCCGGGAGGGGCGGGTTGCTTTCCGCCGACTGCGGCACGCGAACCCGGGGGTTGACACGTCCGCGCACTCTGTCAATAGTTTAGTTGTGAAGAGTTGTGACACGATGACGACCTGCTGGGGCGGTGCGGCTGGCGCACCCGGACCACCGGATGGGGGTGCGATGGGGGTTCATCTCCGGCGGCACCGCAGGACGGGTACCGTTCTGTCGGCAACGCGCTCCAGAGGCCGACCCGGACTCGCGCTGGCTCGGCCGCCCTGCGAGCGCCTCACTCGCGCTTGGTCTCTTCTGGAACGCTTTCGCCCCCCGCTCAAATGTGCGGCATGAACGCGACCGTACGGGAAGCTGAGGCAGTCAAGGCTCTCTTCCGCCGCCACGTCCCGGAGGTCGCATCCGGTGCTGTTGAGATAGAGGCGGTGGCAAGAGAGGTTGGCGTGCTGTGCGTGGTAGCGGTGCGTT
>JBJKSV010000100.1:0-2589 GCA_046703605.1 Limisphaerales bacterium | reverse complement strand
GCGTACTGCTGGCCGCTGAGGTTGTAGATCATGTAGTGCGTCGAGGCCCTGGCAGTGGGCGGGCTGGAAAGAAGCACGAAGCCGCTCGGGAACACCGCGACGCCAAAGATCACCTCGTTGGTCAGCGCCCGCAGCGTCTGGCCAGGGACCGGTGCGGTGTGGCCGTCAAAGTTGAATGCGGTGGCGGTCGCGCCGTCACCCAGGACCGCCAGCAACTTGTTGCCTTCAGCCCCAGGGATCACCACGAGCTGCTTGATCGGTTGATCGAGGTTGAAGGCACTGCTCGCCCCGAGTTGGTAACCGCCGCCCGCCTCCGCTTCCACCGGACGCACCTGGAACGTCTTTTCACCTGGCTTGTAAAAAATGAACTGGCTCAGAGTCGCCCCGCCGAACCGGCCCGCCACGTAATCCGAGTTGGCAGGGAGATTCGTCACCGTGGCAATTGTGGTCGCCTTGCCGCTGCTGAAGTCTTCCAGGCGGAAAGCGTCGCTCGTGTCGCCGTTCAACAGTAGGGCGACCGCGTCGGGCTTCCCGGCTTCGAGGGAGACCCGGTTGACGTGCGTGGCCGTGGCCGGCAGCGGGGTCTCCGCCAGCTTGGTGAACTTGCCGCCGTCATTGCGCAGCAGCGTTTCCAGGTTGGGTGCCGGGTCGCTGTTGTACATGCTGGCCAGCCACAGATCCTGCAGCGCCGCCGGGCCGGTGCGGCCAATGCCAACCGCAGCCAGCGCGTTGGGGCCAAGGATCTGGACCGGCACGACCGCAGGCGAAGAGGCGAATTGGGGATTGGAAGCATCGAGCACGGTGAGGCGGTTGCCATCGGCCGAGGCGAACGCCAGCGCGTCGCGATTGGTCGCCAGGAGCCGACCTACGGTCAGGCCGACCACGAATTTGGTACCGGCCGGGCGCCAACTCACCCAGTTGAACATCCCGCCACTGATCTGGTAACCCAGGCGCGTCTTGCCACTGTCCTTGTCCACGATCACCAAATCGGCCCGCCCGTCGCCGTCGAAGTCGCCGCTCGACACCAGTTCGTGCTCTGTATCATACACGAAAGACGGTGCGGGGAGGTCGGCACGGGCAGCGACAACCGCCATCAGCAACGCGGCGGATATTACCCCGGCCTGGCCGGTTCGCGTGGGATATGGGTTTCGTGGATTCCGGAAGCAAATCAGATCGTTCATTGTGTTTGCGCAATAGACAACAGATGGCCGACGGGCGGGGCCTATGCCTTATCCGATGGACCGTCGGGCGGGCCACACTGTTAAGGTTGGCCCGATTTTTGTCAACGGATCGCGAAGACGAAATCGAAGAGAATGGTCCTGCCGGGTCTGCTTCTCGGCACGTGATGAAATGGACTTGCCGGCCTGGCTGGTCTTGCCGTCGAACAGTCGCCTCGCGCGGCCTCCGCTGCCCCCCAGCGACATCGGGCGGACCTGGCGGCGTTCATGAAGCGCCTCGCCCTTGCGTTCCTGTCAAAAGGCGAACTGGCCGTGGGCAAGAGCCGGACCGCGCGTGTTCCTCATCCCATCATGAAGCTTGGGACGAGCGCTGGTTTGCCGGCGGCGCGAGGCAGTTTCGAAAAGGCGTTCCGCTGGGAACATGGAGTAAACTCTGAGCATCCCCCCGGAAAAGATGGTCGGGGCGGTGAGATTCGAACTCACGACCTCTTGTACCCGAAACAAGCGCGCTAGCCAGGCTACGCTACGCCCCGATCCACCGGCGCGACAAGATGCCAAATCCCCGGCGAGTTGGCAACGGCCAATTTCATAAAGCGTTTAGCTTCGTTGGCCTGACATCCCGCCTTGTGGCGAGGGAAGTTGGAGGAATCCGCCAGAAGAAGCGCGCGTCACTGGGCGTTTGAGCGCCTGTCAACTGAGTAGCACGCCCGCGGCGTCCGATGACTTCAGGCGGCTGACGGCGAAGGCACTACTCTCGCGGCGCGGGACGGGGCTGCGTTCGCGCGACCGCGGTCAGAGATGAATCGCGTAACTGAGCCGCGCGGCATCGCTCACCGCCCACAGATTCAGTGGGGTCAACCCGTGCCAGTATTTCAAGAACCTCACGCTGCCATCCTCAAACGCGTGGTTAGAGCCGCCAGCGAGGCCGCCGTGCCGACCCTGATCGTCAATACCGTCCACGTCATTCCCGTGTCCCTCTTCCAGGTCCATGTAATAGTCCATGGCGGTGGTGTCCTTTTCGCCGAAGATAATGGTGTCGGAAGGATGCAGGACGGCGGCTTCCTTCATACCCACCGGGTAAGTCCCGGCCATATAGGCACCCCAATCGGCGGCGCTGCTTGCCAGGGCCTCCTTGAAGAAGTCATTCCAGCCATTGATGATGTAGCTGCGCGGCGCGGCGTCGGCCGGCATATTGTTGGTATCCGTGGAGCCAGTCTGCGGATTGGGCCCATCGTTGGGGCAGCGCAGGATTTGGAGATCGCGGTAGCCGTCGCGCAGTTTGGTGGGCCAGCGCACTGAATCGCTGCGGGGCGGATAGGCACCGTTGTTGTCGTCGGCGTAGAAGTTCAGTGAGAGGCCCAGTTGCTTGAGGTTGTTCACACACTTGATGCGTTGAGCGGAGGCTTTGGCC
>JBJKSV010000099.1:0-10258 GCA_046703605.1 Limisphaerales bacterium | reverse complement strand
TCATCTCGTCAAGAGGCACGCGAAGACCATAATGAGAACGGGAGCTGCCGGCAAGGGTGAACGTCCGCAGGGTGTCTGCCGCGGGAACGCCGACGGCTCCAATAAGCGCCGGGCATTCCAGGGACCTGAATCCGACGTCCAGCAGCACGGTGGCCAAAAAACGCTGCCACCGATACATGCTTCACTTGACGAGTCCGCAACTGGCCATAAAGTGTAAAGATGCTGTTTAGACTCCGGTTTGGGGGTGCAGGCCCCTGTTTGCGCTTTGTTTCATGAATAGAAGACCATCTATCTTTGTCGTCTTCCTGACGGTGTTCATTGATTTCATCGGATTCGGCATCGTGATGACGATGTTGCCGATGTACAGCCGGAAATTCGGCGCCAGCGGCCTCGCGATTGGTCTCATCTTCGCCTCGTATTCGGCGATGCAGTTCATCTTCTCCCCGATCTGGGGCAGGTTGTCGGACCGCATCGGACGCCGCCCGGTGCTTCTGATGAGCACTGCCGGGGCTTGCGTGTCTTATGTGATTTTCGCGCTGGCCTTCGCGCTGAGCAATCACGTCGCCACGCTCTGGTGGATTGCCATTTCGCGGGTGTTTGCGGGAGCGTGCGCCGGGAACGTGACGGTTGCCCAGGCCTATATTGCGGACATTACACCGGCTGAAAAGCGCTCGAAGATGATGGGGATTATCGGGATGGCCATCGGCCTGGGCTTTGTTTTCGGACCCGCCCTGGGAGGAGTCGGGGCATTGGGAATAGGTCTTGAGGGGCCTGGATGGATAGCTGCGGCTTTGAGCGCCTCGAATTTCATCCTCGCCTACGCCATCCTCTCGGAGAGCCGCCAGCCCAGTTCCGAGCATGTTCGTCCCCGCCCGCACCTGGACCAGTGGATGCACACCCTTGGGGCGCCGAAGGTCGGAATGCTGGTGGTGGTTTTCTTCTTGGCGACTTTCTTCTTCAGTTGTTTCGAAAGCACGCTGCCTCTGCTGGTGCAGGACAATTTTCAACTCCATAATTTCGACCATGCGATCACCGTCGGCTTTTTCTTGTTCGTTTATTGCGGCCTGATTGGAGCTTTCGTTCAGGGTGGCGCCACGGGGCGCCTGGTCAAGAGGTTCGGCGAGCCAAAGCTCATCATGATGAGTCTTGTTTTGACCGGCCTTTCGCTGGTGCTGATGCCGTTTGTCAAAGGCACCCCGAGGTTTTCTGTGGGCCTCCTCTTCCATGCCGCCGGCTGGCCGTGGGTGAAGCTGCTGTTTGTCCTGGCGCTTCTGTCGATTGGCACGAGCCTCGCCCGGCCACCGATCTTCGGCATGCTCTCGAACCTGACTCCCGAACACGAACAAGGCGCTACCATCGGGGTGGCGCAAGGCGCGGGTAGCCTGGCGCGCATTTTTGGGCCGATTTTCGCCACGGTCCTCTATGTCTATACTCCGGCGCTGCCCTACGTCATCTGTGGTGCGCTGGCGCTGGGAACCGGGGTTGTGGCCTTGCAGCGGCTCGGCCACGAGCTGGCAGCCGCTCCACCCGTCGAGCCGGCTAAGGTGGCACAGTGATTGACAGCGCGGCCGCCAGCGTCGGCCAAAAATGGGCTTTATCGTGAGTTTGGCCCATGGTAAGGTTGCTCCATGGATACGGCAATCACTGAGGGCAAGGGCACGGCAGGACGTGCCTTGAGCTACGAAGAGGAAAGGGGCAAGCCGATGCCGAGTTACAACCACTCGTGGATTCAGTCCAACATCATTGTGGCCTTCTCGAAGAACAAGGACTACCGGGTCCATAGCGAGTTGACGCTTGAGATTCAAGGGCGGCGCTATACGCCTGACATCTCCCTGTACCCCCGGAGTGCGCCGATAGACTTGCGCCACGATGTTATCGCGCAAGCTCAGCCGCCGCTGCTGGTAGTTGAGATCCTCTCGCCCGAACAGGGTTCCCACGACGTGATGCAGAAGCTCGATATCTATTTCGCCCACGGCGTCAAGAGCTGCTGGGTGGTCACGCCTCCCGCTCACGCGATGTCAATTTACTTGCCGGATGGGACGGCAAGCCATTTCACCTCCGGCACCGCTACGGACCCCGTTCTGGGTCAGAGCGTGGACGTGGACGCGATCTTTTCGTGACCTTGGGCCAACCGGGCGGGAAGGCCGGAGATGCGTTGTTCGGTGCGGTCGTTGCCAATGGCGATGCGGAGGGCCTTTTCCTGGCCAATGAGCACGACCAACCGCTTGCCGCGGGTCACTGCTGTATAGACCAGGTTGCGCTGGAGCAGGAGGTAATGCTGAGTGGCCAGAGGGATGACCACGGCGGGAAACTCCGAGCCTTGCGATTTGTGAATGGTTAAGGCGTAAGCCAGGGCGAGTTCATCCAGTTCGCCGAAGCCATAGATGATTTCCCTCTGATCGAACTGGACGGCCACCTCGCGTTCGAGCGTGTCCACTCGAAGGATCTGCCCGATGTCGCCGTTAAAGACGGCCTTATCGTAGTTGTTCTCGGTCTGAATGACCTTGTCTCGAGGCCGAAACTGGATGCCGTACTTTTCGACGGAAGGCTCCCCTGCCCTGCTTGGATTGAGGGTCTCCTGCAAGCGCGCGTTCAGGGCATGGACACCCAGCGGGCCGCGGTTCATGGGGCACAGCACCTGGATGTCGAGAACGGGGTTGAGATGGAATTTGTCCGGGATACGGCGGGTGACGACCTGAATGAGGGTGTCGGCGATACGATCGGGCTGTTCCCGGCTGATGAAATAGAAATCGGAGGAGCCGTTTTCGGCGTCGAGCTCCGGCATGAGGCCCTCGTTAATGCGATGGGCGTTGGTGATGATGCGGCTGTGGGCGGCCTGGCGGAACACCTCCGTGAGCCGGACGACGGGGAGGATACGGCTGTCGATGAGGTTGCGGAGCACCATGCCGGGGCCGACCGAGGGCAACTGGTCCACGTCGCCCACCAGTAGCAGGCTGGCGGTCGAGGCCAGCGCCCGGAGCAGCGAACTCATTAAGGGCAAGTCCACCATCGAAGTTTCATCGACGATGAGCAGGTCGCACTCCAGCGGGTTGGTTTCATTCCTGACAAAGCCGGAGCGCCCCGGCTGAACTTCGAGCAAACGATGGATGGTCTTGGCCTCCATGCGGGTGGCCTCGGAGAGGCGCTTGGCCGCCCTGCCGGTGGGAGCGCAGAGCAGGCAGCGGACCTTCTTGGCGCGCAGGATTCTGAGGATGGCATCGACCAACGTGGTCTTGCCCACGCCGGGGCCCCCGGTGAGGATGAGCGCGCGGTTGGTGAGGGCCTGCTGGAGGGCGGCTTGCTGGCTCGGGGCCAGGACTTTGCCGGTACGCTCCTGATACCATTGGAGGGCCTTCTCAAAATCGATGGGCGGGAAGTTCGCATGAGCAGCGCAAAGCAGTCGAATGCGGCTGGCAACGTTTTCTTCGGCTCGCTTCAGGGCCGGCAGGAAGGCCAACTCCTCTCCCGCTAAGTTTTCCGTTACCAGATGTCGATCCGCGATGGTCCGTTCAAAGGCCGAATCGATAACCGGTGACTCAAGCCCGAGCATCGCCTGGGTCTGCTCCTTCAGCCGTTCGACGGGCATGGCCGAATGGCCCTGGTTGGAGGCCTCGAACAAGACATGCTCCAGCCCGGCGCACGCCCGCAGAATTGAATCGCGAGGGATGCCGATCTTTTGAGCGATTTGGTCGGCGGTTTTGAAGCCGATGCCGGGGATGTCGCGCGCCAGCCGGTATGGGTTGGAGCGGACCTCGGCGATGGCATTTTCGCCGTAAGTCTTGTAGATGCGCACAGCGCGGCTGGTGCCCACCCCGTTGGAGTGAAGAAAGATCATGATGTCACGAATGGTCTTTTGCTCCGCCCAGGCGGCCTTGATAACCTGCCTGCGCTTGGGGCCGATGCCATCCAGCTCTTCAAGCCGCGCTGAGCAGGCCTCGATGATGTCCAGCACCTTCTCCCCAAACCGCTCGACCATCTTCCGGGCATAGACCGGGCCAATCCCTTTGATGAGGCCGCTGCCGAGGTATTTCTCGATGCCCTCGCGCGTGGTGGGAGCCGCGCTGGCCATCATCTCCGCCCGGAACTGCAGCCCGAACTGCCGGTCACGCGTCCACTGGCCCTCGGCCGTGAGCCATTCTCCCGCGTTGACCGACGGGGCGGTGCCGACCACGGCGACTTCCTCGCGATGGCCCTTAACCTTGACCTTGAGCACGGCAAACCCGTTCTCTTCATTGAAAAAGGTGACCCGTTCGATCAGGCCGGAGAGGGTCTCGCGAGGTCTTTGAGGGGCGTCTTTGGCACTCATTTTGGGCGCATGTTCGCGAGACGGATTGAATTCACCTTGCTCTTGCTCTTGCTCTTGCTCTCACGGCAACATCCCACCCATGCATACAAACACCTCGTCACCCTCTTTTGACCATGAGAAGCTTGTCGCCTATCAGCGCGGCATTCAGTTTGTCGCCTGGGCCAGCCAAATTCTTGAGGACGTCCCTCAGACACTCGCCGTCCACGACCAACTCGACCGCGCCTCGACCTCGATTCCGCTGAACATCGCCGAAGGCAACGCCAAATACACGCCTCCCGACCGCTGCCGCTATTTTGATACCGCGCGAGGCTCCGCTCTGGAGGGCGCCGCGTGCCTGGACGTGCTCGTGGCCAAGGGAAGAAGCACTCACGACGAAGTCCGAGAGGGGAAGGCCCTTCTGCTGGAAACGGTGTCGCTGCTGGTCGGCCTCGTCCGCAGGCTTTCTCCAGATCGGCTTGGCGAGGAGTCGGCGCCGTATCGCGCGTCAAGCGAGGCTTAGGAGCAAAAGGCAGAGCAAGAGCAAGAGCAAGAGCAAGAGCAGGAGCAGGAGCAGGAGCAAGAGCAGGAGCATTTACATTTACCCCATGCTCTGGCATTCTCGGCCGCAAGGCCGCAACTGATTCGAATGATAGTGGCAGTTTCACAGACAACTTTATTACAAGCGCCGGGGCCAGTCCTCACTTTTCCCGCGGTCAATAAGGCGAAGCGGCGGAAAAAGCAGGGAGACTGATCCCGACGCCGCCCACGAATGAGCCATGAAACGAATAGAATTAGCAAAACACTACCGCATTGCGGAGAACAAAAAATTCAAGCTCTCCGACATCAATCCTGCCGATACCTGGAAGCTTAAATCCAAGGAGCACGCCCGCGAGTGGCTGGATGAAGGCGTCGCGCGAATGGCCGATTTGCAGGCCAAACTCTACGCCCAAAACCAGTGGGCCTTGCTCCTGATTTTTCAGGCCATGGACGCCGCGGGAAAGGACGGGACCATTAAGCACGTGATGTCCGGCGTAAATCCTCAGGGCTGCCAGGTTTTCTCCTTCAAAGCCCCCTCGACCCAGGAATTGGACCATGATTTTCTGTGGCGCACCAACCGGTGTCTGCCCGAACGCGGGCGCATCGGCATCTTCAATCGCTCTTACTACGAGGAGGTCCTTGTGGTGCGCGTTCACCGCGAGTTCCTACAGCGCCAGAACCTGCCGCCTTCGCTAGTGAGCCATAATCTGTGGAAGGAGCGCTTCGAAGACATCAACGCCTGCGAGCGCTACCTGGCGCGCAATGGCATTGTTATACGGAAGTTCTTTCTGCACCTGTCGAAAAAGGAACAGAAAGAGAGGCTCCTGGCGAGGCTCGAAGAGCCGGACAAGAACTGGAAGTTCTCCGTTCCGGACATCCAGGAGCGGGCGCGCTGGAACGATTACCAGCGCGTGTACCAGGAGATGATCCGCAACACCGCCACCGATTACGCCCCTTGGTATATCGTGCCCGCCGACCACAAATGGTTTGCGCGGCTGGTGGTGGCCGAGGTCATCCTGGAGACGCTCGAATCGCTCAAGCTGCAATACCCGGCTGTAGGTCCGGCGAAACGAAAGGAGCTGGCTCAGGTGAAGAAGGCCCTGGAGGCGGAGAAGCCTTAACCTGGCAGGTGACTCGTACGACGGCTTCTTCGAGGGCGGCCACGCGGGGGGGCTTGCTGAGCACGGCATCAACATTCGGAACCGGCTCGCCCCTCTCTTCGAGCATCGACCCCCAGCCGGTTAACAGGATGATGGGGGTGTTTGGCGTCGCGGCCTTGATGCGCTCGGCGACTTCACGTCCGTTGACGCCCGGCATTCCCAGGTCGGTAACAACGACATCAAATGGACGCCCCGACTTGAGCGCCTCGGAAAACCGCTCCAGACCGGCTTGCCCGCCGTCGGCGGCCTGCACCTCGTGCCCGCCCTGTCCAAGTACTTCTCTGAGCAACTCGCGCAGAAGCGGCTCATCATCGATGCAGAGAATTCGCAGCGGCTTGACGCCCTCCACCGTGGCCGGTCGCGCCGATTGAGCGGCGGGACGCTGCTCCCGAATCGGCAAGATCAGTCGGAAGGTGCTTCCCTGGGCGGGCTCACTCTGCACTTCGATGCTGCCTTCGTGCCGTTCCATGGTTCCATAGACCATGGCCAGGCCAAGTCCGGAACCACCGCGCTGGCGTTTGGTCGAGAAAAACGGCTCCAGGCAGCGCAGCCGGGTCTTCTCGTCCATGCCGATTCCGTCGTCGGTGACCTCGACGATGAGGTGAGTGGGTTGTTCACCGGGCTGGGAAGTGCCCAATCTGGCCGCGCGGGTCGAGTGCGTAATGGTGCCGCCTTCGGGAAGGGCATCGACGGCGTTGAGTACCAGGTTGGTCAGCGCCTCGCGCAACTCGCTCTCATTAGCGTAGAGTTCGGGCAGTGGCGTCGAGAGGTTGGTTTGGAGGCGTATCGAGATACCCTTGCTCTGCGAAATGTCGCGCCAGCAGGGGCTGGTCAAGGTGACCACTTGTTCGACCAGGCTGTTCATGGAGACCAGGTGCAGCCCGCCGCTGTTCTCGCGCCGGCGGTAAAATTCGCCCATCCGCGCCACGATCTGGGCAATATCTTCCGCCGAGGTGCGGATGTTTTCCAATTGCTTGCGCGCGCTCTCGCTGAGACTGGTTTCCCTTCGGAGGAGCATCTCGGCAAAGGCCAGAATGGGAGACAGGGCGTTGTTGATGTCGTGGGCAATGCCGCTGGCCATTTGCCCCAGGGCGCGCAGACGCTCTTGTTGCATGACCGACTGCTGAGTCTCGCGCAACTCGTCGTAGGCGCTTTGCAGGTCCTCCCGCAGAGAGGCCTGCTGAAACAGGCTGCGGCATTTCTCCTCGGCGGAAAGGACCTTAAGCTGGAGCTCGCGTTTTTCCGAGTCGATGGAGTTAATCTGCTTAAGCACCGCCTCGTTGATATGGCGCGCCTCCTCCAGCACCAGGACGATCATGCTCACCGCAATGAAGAGTTGAAGCACCGCCGAGAAGAACAGGCCAACGTTGATGAGCACATCGTATCTCTGTGAAAAGGGATAGCTCATCAAATAGATGCCCCAGAGGAAAAAGCCCAGGAAAAGCATGCCCACCGCCACAAATCGGTGGCGCTGGCGCAGGCGATAGAAGCTCACGCCCGCAAACATGCTGGTCATCCCAATCAGGACGAATGTGGGGACCTCGACGTCAAAGGTATTATGCAGCACCAGCCTGCCTGCGTAACCCCAAACCAGGAGAAACACCATGAACAGCGCAAAGAGCGATTGAGGCGTCTTCATCTCCAAAAACGCCAGGCTGCCCCATAACAAAAATACCGACGATATGGACACACACCACTGCCGTATCAGAGAAATGAAGGAAACCCCGCTGACGCCTGGCGCGCTTATCCCAATCGTCAGCCAGAGGGCGTAAAAGAGCCACGCCGCTGTCCATATATTGAAATAATACCGTTTCGTGTACCGGTTCAGGTAGTAGAATAAGCCGACCAGGACCCACACGCTCAGCAGAGACACCAACAGGGCCGCGCGCAGGTACTCACGAGTGAATATTATATCAAACCCTCTAAAGGAGTTCAGTGATCCCATAATCGCAATATCTTGATTTCGAGTAACTTCCGATATGTTCCGATTCAGACTGTGTCCGCTGTCTTCCGCCGGCCGATCCTGGCCCAGGGCAGGTCCTCCGGCTCGCCTGCGCGAACCGGCCCCGCCACGGCAAGAAAAGCCCACCCGAAGCGGGCCAATTGTCCGAGATTATTGAAAGCACTTATCGTGCCACTTATCCGATCAAGGATGCCACTTCAGTTAAGGGCATCACACGGTCATTAAGTTCAGATCACTTCGGGGGAGGATGGCATCCCTGCTAGCGCCATCGGGCCTTGAGGGCGAGCAGGAGACCAGAGCAAGAGCAGGAGCAAGAGCAAGAGCAAGAGGCCGAGGTCATCGGAACCCAAACGGCGGGCCCGTCAAAACGCGCCCCCCGGTGCCCCTCAGCCGAGAATTGCCTTGACCGGGAGGCCTTTGACCCCCTCAATCAAGCGGTGTGCTTTTGGTTGGCCTTTTCAAGTCCTGGCAACTGCCTCTGCTCTTTCTAACGGGCCTGGTGGCGGGGTTCGTCGATTCGATTGCCGGCGGCGGCGGTCTTATCACGATCCCCGCGCTCATGAGCTTGGGCATCGACCCCCGGCACGCCTTGGGAACCAACAAGCTCCAGGCCACCTTCGGTTCGGGTAGCGCCTCCTGGCATTATGCCAAAGGCGGCGCCGTCTCCTTGCGGGAAACGGGCCGCGGGTTTCTGTTCTCGTTGCTGGGCGCAACCCTGGGCGCGCTGGCGGTCCAGCAACTCAACCCTTCGTTTCTCAAGCGCGCCATTCCCCTCCTGCTCATCGCGGTGGCGGCCTACATGGTGGCAAAGCCAAGGCTTGGCACAATCGACCTCCGTCCGCGACTGCGGCGGGGGTGGTTCGACCTCATCTTCGGGCTGGGGATCGGCTTCTACGACGGGTTCTTTGGCCCGGGCACCGGCACCTTCTGGGCGATGGCTTTTATGCTTGGACTCGGCTTCAATCTGACCAAGGCCACCGGCTCGACAAAGGTGATGAACTTCGCGAGCAACCTCGCCGCCCTGGTCATGTTCTTGTGCGGCGGCTGGGTGCTCTTTGGGGCCGGATTGGCCATGGGCGTAGGCCAGCTCATCGGCGCGCGGCTCGGCTCCGGCATGGTCATGGCCAAAGGGACGCGGTTCATCCGGCCCGTGTTCCTAACGGTCGTTCTGGCTCTTGCGCTGAAGCTCTTGTGGAGCGGGAGCTAATGAGGCGGCGTCTGAGACCGTTTCTCCGCGCGAAAGATGGCCGATAAGGCGACCCTTTTCAGATAACTTCGAGCTAATGTCTCTTTTTCGCGTATTTCGCGTATTTCGTGGTCCCATCTCCCACAAATTCGGTCGCCATTTTAATCAGATCACGCTAAGGTGAATAATGTTGATTCTCGAATTCTCGGCAGCCATGGCGCCCGCGAAGTCGCCCTGCGGTCCGCTTTGCGCCGTGCCCCGCTCCTGCCGCTGGAAGTGACCGTCATGCATTCCTTTGCCCCAAAAAAGACGCTGCGGCCCGTGAATTTCGTCTGCAACGCGCCCCATGCGCAGGCGGTGGCGCTGGTCGGCGACTTCAACAAGTGGAATGCGGCGGCGCATCCGATGAAGCGGATGCCGGACCGGGCCTGGATGCTTACCATGGAACTGCCGCACGGCCATCATCGCTATGCCTTCTCGGTAGATGGCGCGCTGACCCTCGACCCTCGAGCCCAGGGCATCACCCGTAATGACAAGGGCGAGCGCGTGTCGATGATCCCGGTAAGCTGAGCCAAAGCCCGGGCCTCCGCTGGATCAGCGGCTCATACCCATGAAGGGAGTATGAGGGCCTGCTGGAGGCCGGCGGGGCCCGCGTTCAAAATTTGTGCAAGATTTTTGTTGCAATTCTGTGATAACTCGTCATAATCGTCACAATTAGCACTTGGTACACGGTACGGCCCCCGATCTCGGTCGGGCCGCGTGCGTGGTGTTCGGGTGTTAAGAAGTTAGACGACTATGGAACAGACATACTCAGTCCTGTCCTGGCCGGGGACGCACCTCGCAGGTGTCTCAAGCCAAAGGCAACAGAACAAACCTACCTACCTCAAACTAAATGAAACTGAACAAACCCTTAATCGGAATCGGGTGCCTCCTCTTTCTAGCAGGTGGCCTTAGAGCTGCCCCGCCCACATTTTACGATCAGGACGTGGGCGCACCAACCTATGCGGGCTCGGTCACCCAGAACGCCGACGGCTCAACCACCATTATCGGCGGCGGTGACGATATCTGGAACGCTAGTGATAACTTCCATTATTATTACGCTTGGGCCTCCGGCAGCACTTGGGACG
>JBJKSV010000098.1:0-4314 GCA_046703605.1 Limisphaerales bacterium | reverse complement strand
GATATTGATTTGGGGCTCGGCCAAAACGCGGGCGTCAGTCGTTCGACGCAGAAACTGCACCAGGAAGTCCATGTTGATGGTGTTGGCGAGGACCCCGGTGCGCAAAGAGGTCAGGGCCTGAGCGACGGGCGAAGCGGACCCCGCGGGAGGAACGGAAGAGTTGGGGGAATTGAGGACCGAGCGGCCGCCGAATCCGGTCTGATACTCGCCCGAAGAATGGGCCAGAAGCGAATCGTCGTTATCATCCGCCGTAAAGACCTCGCTGCCGTTAGGCGACCAGCGGACGCCGAGTTTGTCCAGGAAATCGGTGGAGACTTCGACGAGCCTGGCCTCGATGAGGACTTGGTCGGCGGGGGCGTCCAGTTCATCGACCAGCTTCATGATCTGAGGGAAGAAGTGGACGTTGGCCGAGATGAGGACCGCGTTGCTGCGCTCGTCGGCGACGGCGCGGACCCTGCCGACCAGATCGCTCACAGGACGGATGGCGCTGCGCCCCTCGGAGGTGCGATAGTTGTCGGGCTGGCCGCCCAGCCAGGGGTAATACTGCTCTTCTTTGGCTTCCTGGCCGAGGTCGAAGCCGGGCTGGGTGGAGCTGCTTTGCTGTTGCTGTTGTTGCTGCTGCTGATAGTTGACCGGCTGCTGGTTGGGCTGAGGCTGCTGCCTTAGAGGAGGCGAGCCGTTCTTGGCGAAGAGGATGTTGATGCTGTTGGCCACCTCGGTGGCCTTAGCGAATTTCAAGTTGACGTGCAGCGTGCTTTCCCCCGCCTCGGAGGGCATGTCCAGTTGTTTGATGACGTCCTCAACCACGCGAAGGCTCTCTTCGGAGTTGGAGGTGATAATGATGGTATTGGAATAGGGTTCGCTCGTAATGCGGACCTTGCCGTAGAGGCGCCCGACGTCGCGGTCGGCCTGAGGCTCCGGGTTCTCGTCGAAGTAATAGAAATAATTTCGTTGCTGGGTTTTCTTGAGGAAGAGGTCGTTGAGGACGTCCTCGACATCGACGGCGCTGATGTACTTGAGGTGATAAATTCTGGGTGCCAGGCCCTTATCACCAACCGGCTCATCCAATTGCTTAATCATCTTGGCGATTCCGTCCATTTGGGCAGGCGGGGCCTGCACAATGACCGCATTGCGTCTTCGGTCGGCAACCACGCTCAGCCGCTTTGAATTCTGCTCCTGTGACGAGGAGAAAAAGATGTAGTAGGGATAGTCCGAGCTTTGCTGGTTCTTGTTGAGGTCCTGGAGTTGTTTGGCCACGTCTTGTGCGTCGGCGTTTTTCAGCACGAAGGTTTGCACGACCTTTTCCTGGGCTTCCTCCGTGTCCAAGGCGGTAACGAGCGCCTCGACGGCCTTGAAGTTGGCCTCGCTGGAGAGGACGATAAGGGAGTTGGAGCGGTCATCGGCGGCGACGTCGATGCTATCTTTGGGGGATTTGCCGCTCATTCGCTGGTAGAGAGGAGAGAGTTCCTTGGCCAGGTCGGTCGCGGCGACGTGCTTGAGGGAAATGACGCGCACCGAGACGTCTTGCGGTTTCTGCACGTCGAGAATATCGATCAAGCGCTGGATTTCGGGCAGCTTGGCTTTGGCGGCCGAGACAATCAACCGGTTGGCGGTTCGGTCGGGCCAAATCCGCGCCTGGGGCGCGGAGTCCTGGTTCCCGATGCCCGAAGCCGGCGCGCTGCTGGCGCCGTTGGAAGGGCCTCCCATCATCATACCCGGCGGTCCGCCGATATGGACGGGGCCGTGCATCACCGGCGCGCCCCCGCCTGAAGAGGGTTTCTGTGCCGCGCCCGCGGCGCCCTCCTGGGCGTTAAGGATGAGGCCGATAAGATTGGCCATCTCCTCGGCGCCGGTGTACCGCAAGGGAAAGATCTTGATGACGGTGTCGGAAGAGGCGACATCGAATTCGCGGATGAGCTCGGCCAGCAGTCGCAGGTTGTCATTGTAATCGGTCACAATGAGCTGGTTGGCGCGGTCATCCGTCTCAATCGTTCCCTTGGGTGAAAGCGCGCTGCGGACCATCTCCTTGATATCACCCGGAGACACATGGCTGAGCTGGAAGATTTTGACGATCCGCTGGCGTCCTTCGGGAATCGTCTTTTGCGCGGCGCCGAGGACCACTGGACTGAGTTTTGGTTCCTGGCCTTCCTTAGTGATGTAGATGGCGTCACTGGCTTCGGTGACGGCAATGTCCTGCAGGGCCAGGGCCCGATAAATGAGATTGATGGCCTCCCGCTTGGACACCTTCTTGGGGCTGGCGATGGTCAGTTGGCATTGAACGGTTGGGCTTTTGATGACGGGCTTTCCCGTGTTCTCGGAGAGCCATTGCAGCACCATATCGATGTTGGCGTTTTGAAGGCTCAACTGAATTTCATCGGTGCTGTTTGTGGACTGCTCGCCCGGTTTGGCCTCAGCCGGTTTGGTGGCCGATGGGCTGGCGTTGGGCGTGTTGGTCGTCACCACCGAGACTGGCGCGTTGGTTTTTGGCGCCTGGGTCGTTGAAGGTGAAGCGTTGTTCGTCACGTTCTGGCCGAGGGAGGGCGGGACCGCCAGCAGGAGGAGGCTCAGCGCCAAGATGGCGCTCGGGGACTGGCGATGGGCGATGGGCGATCGGCGAATGGCATTGGGGGCTCTTGGGGAGAGAAACTGTTGAAACAGTTGGGGCGCGGGGCTTCGACCAGGGCACCGGGCTAAAGCCACGGTGCTAATGAGAGGCAGTGCGAGGTTTTCACCAGGGCACCGGGCTAAAGCCACGGTGCTAATGAGAGGGGGTGGCGACTGGAGATTGGGATCGGGGCTGAGCTTATTTCCTGCTGGGTTCATGAGGTTTTTCCTTGTCGTTGGATAGTAGAGATTGACCGCCAAGACCTGAGAAGATGGTTAGCTCCTTCTGCCGCCCGTCTTCTTGAACGAGGACGCGGTTCAAGCCGATCTTCAGGAGCTTTATGCCGCCTAACTCTTTGCCAATGGTGACTGGGCCCGTCTGGCCGTTGGACGCACGCAGAAAGACCGTGTCGCCGATAATGCCGAGCAGGGCGGTGGGCATGGGATGGATGACGGGCGCCAGGATCTCGCTGTCAGCAATCTGCTCCACGCGGGTCTTTATGTCCTCCGGCAGCTTGGGCATAGCCATCGGACCCATGGGCATGCCCATCGGAGGCCCACCCATGGGCGCGCCCATCATGGGCATTCCCATCATGCGAACGCCGGGGGGCATTCCTGGAGGAAGGCCGCCGGCCATCGTAACCATCGGTCCGTGCATTGCGGCGCCCGCCATCGGCATCCCAACCGGAGCGTGGCCCATAACCGCGGCGGACGGGATGGGACGGGGCATGTTCGAGGGCGTGGATGTGACTGAATGAAGCGGCGCGGCGCCCAGCAACGCGCTCGATACGGGGTGAAGGGCTCCTGGACTTGGTGCGGGCGTGGTGGCCATCGTGTTGTTCGCAACCGGATGGGCTGCGCCAAAGTTGGAGGTGCGCCCCGCCGGGTGGGCAACCATCGGATTGGTGGACGTTTTCGTACTTGCAGTGACGCCATTAGGAGGCTGCTTGCCGTTCTGCTCCCCGCCGCCAGGTCTGACGCCCTTGGCCGGCTTGGCCGAAGGGGAATTGGTTTCCGGGGCAGGCAAGGACGGAATGGCAGGGAAGCTGAGATGGGACAAGGGGTTTGGCCGGAAAACGATGCGAGCCACTCGATACACGACGAACACAGCAAACAGGACGCAAGCGACCTTGAGCAACTTCTCCAGACGCTCATGCATTTTGGGCCTCCTTCTTCGTTTTCCAGGCGTCGTAGTCGAGGATGACGATGGTCAGGGTGGCCTTTATCATGCCCGGCATCCTTGGTTCGGAAGTAAATTGCACTGAGTCGATGATCAAGGGGTAACCCATGCGCTCGGTCTCATGCAGAAACGCCAGCAGGGCCGGCACCGTCCCCACTCCTTCCAGTTGCACCGACGCCAGTTCTTTGGTCGAACCGTGAGCCGAGGACTCACGGATCGGCCCAAGCCGGACACCCCCCTTGGCAGCCGCCTTCTGAATGGCCGCGCTGGCATTGGCTACCGCCGTCACACGGTCGAGCCTGGCGGGGTCCAGTTTCGACTCCTCCATGAGTTTCTTCAACGCGAGCACCTTATCCTGGTAAACCTGGACTTCCTGCCGGAGGGTTTGGGCCTCGGCGGCCATCTTCTGGTAATCGGCTCGTCCCTTAGCCAAAGACCGCCAGGCATGCACGCCGCCGAAGAGGCAGAGGTAAATCGTGACGCCGATAGCGCCGAAGCGGATGGTGCGTTTTTCCTGAGTCGTTAATGTG
>JBJKSV010000097.1:0-3181 GCA_046703605.1 Limisphaerales bacterium | reverse complement strand
AATACCTCCCGCCTCCCGCCGCATCCCCCAACTGTTCTGGAAACCCCGTTTTGGGGTGGCATGAAATATTCCGGACAGGTCCGCCTGACGCGGTGCTACCAGATCATCTGCCGGTCGATGTTGTCGGCCAACTTGTAATGCCGGATGTGGTCTTCGAGCGGCGGGCCAAGGATCTCGATCCGTTTCAGGTCCGTTTCGCCCATCCCGGTCTGCCCGCAGAAGTTCAGATAGCCGACGTCAGCAAAGTCGATGCCCATCAGCTCAATCCCTACCCGGTCAGCCGCCAGCCAATCCTGGCTCACCACACAGACGCGTTGCTCCACCGGTTGGCCACCCACGGGGCCATTGCCTTCCATGCCCCGGTAGCCGTCGATCACGGCGAGGTGGGGATGCAGTTGCCGCGCCAGGGCGTACAGATTGTAGTTGATGCCGCGGAAACCGTTCCCATGAATTATCGGCTTATCCGACTTGGCACCAGGCCTTCCGCCAGGACCCCAGCCGAACCCCGCGTCCTTGATCCCGGCGCCCACCACGATGTTTTTCAACGATAGCGTGGCGACCACACGGTCATGGGTTTTGAGCTTTGCGGCTGAGATGATGAAATTGTTCGGATCCAGCAACACCTTGGACATCCGGCAGGCGTGCGGACGGAAGTCCGTTTCGTCAAAACAATAGAGGATTTGGCTTGGCTCCTTGTCCAGGTCCATGAGCCGTGCGCCGTATTTGGCTGCCACCTTGTCGTACCCGTAATTGGCAAAGCCGTCCAGGGCGGGACCGTCCGCCGCCGATTCGGCAATCACCATATCCTTGCAGCCAATGCCGGTGAGGAACTCCAGGATCCCCTCGATGTTGGCCGCATGCGTGGCCGCCAACTGATGGTGCGTTGCCACGTTGTTCGGCTTGATGATGACGCGCTTCGTCCCGATGGCCTTCGCGATGCTTTTTTCGAAGGTCTTTAGCCCCCTGTAAGCCAAATCCGCCCGGTCGTCCCCGGCGGTCAGCGCCACGCGGCTCCGAATTTCCTCTCGCGCGGCGCTGGGTTCCGAGCCGTAGCCCCTGGTCAGGCTCCATGGAGCGGCGAGGGCTGCGGCCCCGCCCAGAAACGAAGCGCGGAGAAATTGACGCCGGGAGGTTCCAAGATGGGTGTTCATGAGTTTTCCTTTGTGTTGTCAGTATTAAGAGCAGTCGCTGGCAGCGATTTGCCATACCGCCTATTAAAACCCGACGCCCCCTCCAAAGTCAATCCGCGAGTGCGCGCCGGGTGCGATCAGAGCACGGCCAGCGACAGAGGCTGCGTAAACCTTTGTGGCGGCCAAACCGCCGACGGGGTCTCAGTTATACCAGAAACTGGTCCGCACATGGGCGAATGAACCGGCAAACGCAGAATTTGCAAGCCATTACTGCTGGGGAGCTTACAAAACCAGTGTCCCGAGAGGAGACGACGTTAGGAGTCTCTGATCGGATTCGCTCGTTTTACACGCAAGCCATCGATCAGAGACTCGGTCACAGCGGTAAGGTGTGGTCTTCATTTTACGGTTTTCAAATGTTGCGGCGGGATTACCACGCGCGGTAAGGCAAACTTGATCTCACCCTGCCCAACTTGGCGAGTAGATGCCGGCAGTTGAGAACCTTCTCGGCCAGGTCCATTGGAAGATAGAAGTATTGGTTGGAGGCCTCGAAGCCCATCCGGGAGTCGCAGGACTGAAGATGGCGCAGACGCCGGGCCAGGACGATTTCGTTCTCGAGAATCCGCCTCAGTGCCGCCGTGTGAGGCGACGCTTCTTCGCGCGTTTTCGCGGCGGCCAAAGCGGAGCGTGCCAGGACAAACCGGGCCTGGTTGGCGGTGCTCCGGAAATGAATCGCGGCGGCCTCGGCCAAGCCGCAGTCGCCCTCGAAGGCGCGGCGTTGCTGGGGCGTCGCCGAGGCGAGCGCGAGGGGCGTGGCGATCTTAAGCTCATGGAGCGCCGCGAAGAATCCGTCCGCGACGGCATTGAACTGCCGAATGAATACCGCAGCCGGATAGATCGCCCGCCAGGCGTCCAGATCGTCATAAGGAAAGCCTGTCATGCTGGCATGATAGCCGGTCGGTTCGGCGAAGAGCAGGTGCGCCGGGCCGAGTTGCTGCGGGGCGCAATAGAGGACGCCAACATGAAAGGGATACCCGTCAAACGCCTCGCTGAATCGGCGCCAGGCCCGCAGCATAGCACTCCCCAGGGCAGGACCGAAACGCCGCTCGGCCACCCGCCTCATCGCATCATCGGCGGAACCGCATTCAAGGGCCTCCGAAACCACTTCCAAATTCGGCGCCGGGCAGCCGCCCAAAGTCCAGCTTAGCATGATGCCGTCCACCTTGGCGCCAGCCAGATTCTCGGCGTGCCGCGCCACGTTCCCAACCACAGGGAGGTAGGGCACCGCCGCCAGCTCCCAGGTATTGTCCGCCTGTATCTTGGCGATGGTCTTCAGGCCGCGCTCTCGCGCCGCCTGCCAATGAGCCTTGGCCCGCGCTCCCGGCCCGACCACCGACATGCAATACTCACCCACCTCGCTCTTTATGCCGCCGCGTTCAATCGGGATCCCCCATTCGCTGACACTCATGAGCGCCGCCTTTTGCGGGAGAAGGCGAATGGCGTCAATGGCCCAGACATCATTCCAGCCCCAGTCCCAAGCGATAAGCTCGGCGTGCGTTCCCGCCCGCTCAATGCCCCGCACGAACAGGCCGTTGACCTCCGCAATCACCTGAGCCGGAGGACGATTCTTGCAGCGCGGGCATTGCCCGCCCCCGCCATGCGACCAGCAATTGGTCAGGTTCTCCGAGGCGGTGATGCTGAAAAAGCCGCCCAGACCGGGCGCCGCCCGGCATATCATGGCCACTGATTCGACCAGGTAATGCTGCACCGCGGGCACGCTGGTGCATAAGGCCGCGTGGTCGCCTTCAACAACGCCCTTGAGTTGCGGGTGGCGCGTGAAGAAGTCCACCGGCATCGCCCTCGGCTCGTTCAAATAGAGAAACACGCGCATGCCGCGCTTCCCGGCCTTGTTCACCAGGGCGCGCAGGTTCTCCAACCGAATCTCGCGCCCCCCGCTCAGTGACGGCGCCCACGGAAATGGACACAGCTTCGAGAGCACCGCTTGGAGCCAGATGCCGTTGACCCCCCGGCGCGACAGCCGCTCGAGGTAGCCT
>JBJKSV010000096.1:0-3606 GCA_046703605.1 Limisphaerales bacterium | reverse complement strand
CCATTTTGCCATTGACCTGATCACCATGCAAAAGCTCGGGTATGTGGGCGATAACCGTTGCCTGGGCGTTCATGCCCTGGACAAAGCGGCGCGGCGAGTCGAGACGTTCGTGGCGCCGGTAACCCTGCTTGCCACCGGCGGCTGCGGCAAGGTGTATCTTTACACCACTAACCCCGATATTGCCACCGGTGACGGCGTGGCGATGGCTTACCGGGCCGGGGCGGCGGTGGCGAACATGGAATTCATCCAGTTCCATCCCACCTGTCTTTATCATCCGGCGGCCAAGTCCTTTCTCATCAGCGAAGCCGTTCGCGGCGAGGGGGCCGAACTCAAGACCCTGGAGGGAGTGCCGTTCATGGACAACTACCACCCGCTCAAGTCCCTGGCGCCGCGCGATATCGTGGCCCGCGCCATTGACACGGAAATGAAGCGCAGCGGCGCCCATTGCGTGCTGCTGGACATCACCCACAAGCCCGCCAGGTTTATAATAAACCGCTTTCCGAACATCTACGAGACCTGCCTCCGCTACGGGCTTGACATCACCAAGGAGCCTATCCCGGTCGTGCCCGCGGCGCATTACCAATGCGGTGGCGTTCTCACCAGCATCGATGGCGAGACGGACATAAAGGGGCTTTACGCTGTGGGCGAGGTTGCCTGCACCGGCCTGCACGGGGCCAACCGCTTGGCCAGCAATTCCCTTCTCGAAGCCTTGGTTTGCGCTCATCGGGCCGCCCAACGGGTCACTGAGCACCGCGCCGAACCGGCGGCGTTTGACATCCCCGCCTGGCAGCGCGGTCATGCCCAAGACCCAGACGAACTGGTCGTTGTCTCCCACAACTGGGACGAAATCCGTCGCTGCATGTGGGATTATGTGGGCATCGTGAGAACCAACAAGCGGCTCCGTCGGGCCGAGAAGCGGATCGCCAATCTGCAGGCCGAGATCCAGGAATACTACTGGGACTTCATCGTGACGAGCGACCTGCTCGAACTCCGGAACATCGCCACCGTCGCCGAACTGATTGTCGCCAGCGCCCTGGGCCGGCTCGAGAGCCGCGGCCTCAATTACAATCTGGATTACCCGGCCGCCGACCCGGCCTGGGCGCAGCGAGACACTGTCCTGCGCAGAAGATAATATCGCGTGAAGAGTAACCAGTCGCCTGTTCGGATCTGGGCGGAGGATGTTGTTCTTCCCACTTACCTGGTGGGTGAACCGAACCGGCATCCGATGTTCCTCGAGAAGCGTGTCTATCAAGGCAGCTCCGGACGCGTCTATCCCTACCCCGTCATCGACCGAATCCTTGATGAAAGGACTGCCGAAACCCACCACGTTGTCTTCCTCGAAAATCACTACCTCAAGCTGATGGTCATCCCCGGATTCGGCGGGCGCATCCAATATGCTTACGACAAGACCAACGGCTACCCTTTCATTTACCACAACCATGTCATCAAACCGGCCCTGGTTGGGCTGGCGGGCCCTTGGCTCTCCGGCGGCATCGAGTTCAATTGGCCCCAGCATCACCGCCCGGGAACTTATTGTCCGGTGGACTTTGCCATCACCCAAAACGCGGACGGGAGCAAGACGCTTTGGCTGAGCGAGATTGAACCGATGTGGCATTTGCGAGGGACGCTCGGCCTGACGCTCCATCCGGACAAGGCCTTCGTGGCCATTGAGATTCGCCTGGCCAATCCAACGCCTCTGCCACAGAGCTTTCATCTCTGGACCAATCCCGCCGTCCATGTCAACGACCACTACCAGTCAGTCTTTCCGCCCGATGTTCAGGCGGTCTATGACCACGGCAAGAGGGATGTCTCGGCCTTCCCCATCGCCCGCGGCGAGTATTACAAGATCGATTACTCACGCCGGGTCGATATTTCCTGGTACAAGAACCTGCCGGTTCCAACCTCCTACATGGCGGCCAAGTCGAGCTACGATTTCCTCGGCGGCTATGACCATCAAAAACAGGCCGGCGTTTTGCACGTCGCCGACCATCATTATGTCCCAGGCAAAAAGCAGTGGGTGTGGGGCTGCGGCGACTTCGGTAAGGCCTGGGACCGCAACCTGACCGACAACGACGGCCCGTACGCCGAACTGATGTGCGGCGTCTTTGCGGATAACCAGCCCGATTTCACCTGGCTCCAACCCTTCGAAGAAAAAACGGCACGGCAGTATTTCATGCCCTACCGCGGGATTGGATACGTCCGCAACGCGACGATTCATGGCGCCGTGAGCCTGGAGTTTTCCGGGAACAAGGCGGCCATCGGCGTCTGTGTGACCTCGGTCCGGCCGGGCGCCATCATCCGCCTGCTGAGAAAAGGCCGTCCAATTTGGCGCCGGACGGCCGACTTGTCGCCTGAGAATCCGTTCGTTTGCCAGGCGCCAGCTCCCCGAGCGCGGCCGCAGGAATTCCGGTTGGAGGTCTTGGATGGGGACGGGGTCGAACTCGTGGGCTATACGCCGGAGCCGAAGCAACCCGAGGCCATGCCGGAGCCGGCCAGGGCTATCCCGCCGCCGGCCAGTATTGATAACAATGAGGCGCTCTATCTGGCGGGGCTTCATCTCGAACAATACCGCCACGCCACACGCGAGCCTGAGGATTACTATCGCGAAGCGCTCCGGCGTGATCCGAATGATATTCGAGCCAACAACGCGCTGGGCCTGCTTCTCCTCCGGCGTGGCCAGTTTGCCCGCGCCGAGCCTTTCTTCCGCGCCGCCATCAAGACCCAGACCCGGCATAATTCCAATCCCAGCGACGGGCGTCCCCATTACAACCTTGGCGTCTGCCTCTGTTTCCTTGGGAGGTTCGACGAGGCGCTGGCCGTGTTTCACAAGGCGGCCTGGGATGCGGCGTGCCAGGATGCCGCGCTCTACCAGGCCGCCCGCATCGAATCATGCCGTGGCCGCCTCGCTGCCGCCCTTGAACTGACCGAGCGCGCTCTCACACGCAATACGCGTCATCAAAAGGCCGCCCACCTTCAGATGATACTCCTGCGCAAGCTGGGTTTTGCAGGACTCGCCACAGAATGCGTCCGAGCGGCCATCGCGCGCGCCCCACTCGATTTTGGGGCTAGGAACGAAGCCCTGCTCCTGAAGAAAATGGAGCGAGGCGGCGGCGATTCATATAAGGCCGAGGAGGCCACTCTGCTCACCCTCATGCGCCGCGCCCCGCATACGCGTCTTGAGTTGGCCGCCGGTTATGCGCACGCCGGCATGTTCGACGAGGCCATCGAACTCCTGGACAGGGCCGCCGCGAACCTCGACCATTCGCGGGCTCCGGGCCACGTCGCGCAGGCCGGCATGCCAAACTCCGTCCCCATGCTGTTCTATTTCAAGGGTTACTACGCATGCCTTAAGGGCGATGACCGCACCGCCAAGCGCAACTTTAATCTGGCCGCCCGGCAAAACCCTGATTGCTGTTTCCCGAACAGCCTCGATAGCATTCTCGTTTTGGAGACGGCCCTTCGCTACAACCCGAGCGACGCGCGCGCTTCCTACTACCTGGGCAATCTCTGGTACGACAAGCGGCAGGTCCAACCGGCCATCGAGTGTTGGGAGGCGGCGCGAAAGGCCGATCCGGCTTTTCCAACCGTTCATCGCAACCTGGCCAT
>JBJKSV010000095.1:0-4704 GCA_046703605.1 Limisphaerales bacterium | reverse complement strand
GGCCTGGAACGAGGCTAGCAACGCCGTCGTCATTGGCTGGGACGAGGCCCAGAAGGCCTACGAAAACACCAAGGCCAGGCTGCAAAAGAAATGAGGGATAGCCTTAGGAACAGTCGAGACCCTCTCTTCCCCCCTCACCGGCTCTGGAGGATACGCACGCCGGCCAACTTCATCTCCGCGATTGCCTTTTCGGCGTCGCCGGGCTGCAGGTTGACCCCGCGGCAGGCGTCCTCGATCAAGTGGGTCTTGAAACCGAGGGCGACCGCATCCAGGGCGGTGTATTTCACACAATAATCGGTGGCCAATCCGACCAGGTAAACGCCGGCCACATTGCGTCCGCGCAGGAAGTCGCCCAGGCCGGTTGCTTTCCGATGGCCGTTATCGTAGAACCCGCTGTAGCTGTCGATCTCCCGGTCGGTGCCTTTGCGGAAGACACGCGTAATCCTCTCCAGTTTCAGACCGGGCACGAATTCGGCGCCCAGTGTATCCTGAACACAATGCACGGGCCAGAGAGTTTGCTGGATGCCGTCCAGGGTGACCCTATCTCCCGGACGCTTGCCGGGATGGTTTGAGGCAAAACTCAGATGCTCCACGGGATGCCAGTCCTGCGTGGCGACCACCAATTCGAAGAGCTGCTCCAACCCATTGACCGTCGCTACAATCTTGTGCCCGTCCGGCACCGGCAGCGCGCCGCCCGGGACGAAATCCCTCTGGATATCGACCAGGACAAGGGCTTTGATTCCACTTCCCGATTTACTCGCTTTGACGGTCAACTGTTCCATTAGGTTGAACTCCACTTTGTTCGCGTCGCGCTTTAAGGATTAACTCGGTCTTAAGCCGATGCAAGTTAAGCTCAAACCCGGCCGGATACTCATGGGGATTGAGCAGCCGCTTAATGCCGGGGTGGAGCATGGCCAGTTGAGCCTGGGCGCGCTCACGGATTTGCTGGAGGCTTGGCGGCTGGTACTCCAGGCGCCCACTGCGGAACACCGGCGCGAGCAGGTCCTCCCAGCGGGTCTCCGGGGCGAAACGTTTGCGGCGCGTCAGGTCATTCGGGTCCACAATGGTGAAGGCGCGGGGTACGGGGCGGTTGATGTCGTAAATGGCATCGCCGAGGAACTGGCGGTCGGAACAAAACCGCCTCACCTGGAGGATGCCGGGATTCGTGCTCTTTGCGGCGGTCTGGGAGAGCTTGACTTTGTAGTCCCATGCCCCCTGCCGATTGCGGATAGCCGAGAGCTTATAGACGCCGCCCAACGCCGGATTATCGTAGCCGGTTACCAGGCGGGTCCCCACGCCCCACACATTGATGCGCGCCCCCTGCTGCTTGAGGCTTTCAATGGTGTGTTCATCCAGCTCATTGCTGGCCACAATTGCCGTCTCCGGAAACCCTGCTTCATCGAGAATCTTGCGCCCCTCGATGCTCAGAAATGCCAGGTCGCCCGAATCCAACCGTACCCCGGCCAGCGTCGCGCCTTGCGCGCGAAGTCTTCGCCCAATCTCCACCGCGTGCCGCACGCCTGTCAGCGAATCGTAAGTATCCACCAACAGAATACAGTTGTCGGGCATTGCCTTGGCGTAGGCCGCAAAGGCTTCCAGCTCATTGTCAAAGGCCATTACCCAGCTATGGGCGTGCGTGCCCGCCACGGGAATGCCAAAGAGCTTGCCCGCGATCACGTTTGAAGTGCTCGAGCACCCGCCGATATACGCCGCCCGCGTCGCGCTTATTCCCCCATCGGGGCCTTGCGCGCGTCGAAGCCCAAATTCGACCACCGCGTCTCCCTTTGCGGCCTGGCAAACCCGGGCCGCTTTGGTGGCGATGAGCGACTGAAAATTCACACAGTTCAGCAGCGCGGTCTCAATCAGTTGCGCCTGGAGGATGGGACCCTGCACGCGCACGAGCGGTTCGTGCGGGAAGACAACCGTCCCCTCCGGTATCCCATCCACATCGCACGTGAACCGCAGGGCGCGAAGATACTCCAGGAACCCGCGTTCAAACCACGGACGCTTGTCCGGCCCGGTCACGGTCTCCAGGTACGCCAAGGCGGATTCATCGAACTTGAATCCCTGAAGAAACTCGATGGCTGCCTCAAGCCCGCAGCAAAGAGTGAATCCGCTACGGAACGGCGGCTCGCGAAAGAACAGATGAAAGACGGCCTCCTGCTCGCCCGAGCCGGTCTTCCAGTGCGCGTAGGCCATGGTCAGTTCATAGAGGTCGGTGAACAAGGCCAGCGGGGCCTCGGTCCGGCTGGACATAAGGGTGGGCCAATTCATCTGGACTCGAATGTGAGGCGGCACTCGAAGAAGGTCAAGTATGCCATCGGCTTGACACCCTTCATTCGCCAGCGGACAATCCTCCTGAATTCGTTATGCGCATTTCGAAGAAGGGCGTCCTGTTGCTCGGTTGGTTGTTTGTAGCGGGGGTCTTGCATCCATTTGCGTCGCGGGCTGTGGTGGCTGCGGGCATCGGCCAGAATTTCACCGCCAGCAATTACGGCCAGGACAGCACGGCCACACCGGCGGATGCCAACGGCGCCGTCGGCCCCAACTACTATGTGGAGTTTATCAACGGCCGCGTCACCGTCTTCAACAAGGCCAATGGCGCCAAAGTCCAGACCATGACCGACCTGCTCTTCTGGAGCCGGGCCGGAGTGACCATCCAGAGAAACTGGGATGTGACGGATCCTCGCGTCATTTATGACCCGACTGTCGGACGATGGTTTGCCTCGCAGGTCGATTTCGACACCACCAGTGCCGTCAATATCAACCATTTCCTCCTGGCCGTGTCGAGCAGCGCCGACCCGACCGGCGCCTGGACCGGCTTCTCCATCGCCTCCGACCCCGGCGGGAATGATTTCGCCGATTTCCCCACCCTGGGCCTCGACGCCAACGGAGTCTATCTGTCAGGCGACCTGTTCGATGCCAACAATAATCCCGTCGGCCCAACCCTGCTTTCCATTCCCAAGGCGGACCTGCTTGCCCAGCCGCCCTCCATCGCGCGGCGGACGTGGCTTGGCATCCTCAACTACGCGAATCGAGGCACCATTCTCCAGCCTGCAGTCTGCCTGGATGGCGGCGCTGGCGGGGATGTCCTTGCTGTCGGGGACCTCGGATTGGACTTTCAATCCCATTTCACGTTGATTCTTTCGCAGGTGGAAAACGCCGCCGGACCTGGTTCTGCGACCCTCCCCGCAAGCGCCACTATCCGGGTGCCCGCCTACACGGCGCCTCCCAACCCAGCCCAGCCCAACCCCAGGCTCAGTATCGATGACGGAGACGCGCGCTTCAGCGCCTTGGTTTACCGTCTCGGCGACGAGCTCTTCGCCACGCACTCCACCCAGGTCAATAATCGTGCCGCCATTCGTTGGTATCGAATCGACGCCCTCAATCACACTCCCCTTGAATCCGGCACCATCGCCGACCCCAATCTCGACTTGTTCTATCCGTCCATCGCCGCCAACACCAACGGCACCGTTGTCATTGCCTATAATGGAAGCAGTTCTTCAGTCTTCATCAGCGACTACGCCGTCGTGGGCCAGACCGTTAACGGCGTGACGACCTTTGGCAGCCCGATGCTGCTGCAATCGGGAACCGCCAGCTATTCCGATGGTTCTTTCGGCCCAAGCCGGTGGGGCGATTACAGCACCACCACCGTGGACCCATCCGATCCGAGCCGCTTCTGGACGATCCAAATGTTCCCTTCAGGTGCGTCGGCCTGGTCCACCCAAGTTACTGAAATCCTCACCGCCGCGGTTCGTTTGTCCGCTTCCACTGCGAGCGGTAACCTGGTGCTCTCCTGGCCCAGCCTGGCGGGCGCCTTTCAATTGAACGCTTCCACGAATCTTGGCATGACCGCCTCATGGTCGCCGGTAGTCCAACCGGCTTCCACCAACAACGGCGTGGTTTCCGTCTCCGTTCCTTTGACAAGCGGGGGCGCGTTCTTCCGCCTCCAATCCGTGGCAACCGGAGTAGGCCAATGAAGGATGAGTAATCGTCAATGCCCAATGAGAAATGCCGCCGGTACGCCGCCTGTGAAACGTGTGTCTTATCTCTCAAGCTCTGTCCTGCCAAGGGTGGCTCGCGTTCCACATTTTACGTTTCACGCCACTAGTGGTCCCACTCAGTTTCCCATCGAACTATGAAATACGGCCTGAATATTCCTGAAAGCGGCGCCCTCGACCTGGTCTCCGTTGGCGCCCTTGTCCATCGCCTCGACCCCGGTATCATTCCGTTCCGAAAGGCCAGCCAGTGCCAGATCCATGTCAGCGGGGGCGAATACAACGTGGCGGCGAACCTGGCCGACTGCTTTGGCCTGCGCACCGGCATTGTCACCGCCATGGTGGATTATCCCATTGGAGATTTGATTGCCGAACGTGTCCGGGCGATGGGAGTCACCCCGTTCTACAAGCGGTTCAAGCACGACGGCGTGCAAGGGCCAAACATGGCCACCGTCTATAGTGACCGGGGCCACGGCGTCCGCGCGCCGGTGGTCTTCTACAACCGGTGCAATGAGGCCGCGGCGCAACTCAAGCCGGGCGACTTCGACTGGCGCCAGATCTTCAGCGGAGGCATTCGATGGTTCCATAGCGGCGGCATCTTTGCGGCCATCTCGCCCTCCACCTCCGAGGTGATCGTCGAGGGAATGCAGGCCGCCAAGGACGCCGGCGCGGTCGTCTCTTTCGACCTGAATTACCGGGCTAAACT
>JBJKSV010000094.1:0-2591 GCA_046703605.1 Limisphaerales bacterium | reverse complement strand
GGTCAAACACCTGTTCCGGGGTCAATCCCGGCGCGGCAGTCTCTAACAGGCCGCGTTCAGCCCCCCTCGTCTCCAATGCAACGGGGATCCGCCCGCCCCCGCGTTTGGCGGCGCTGGCCCGTTTGGCCTCGTTGACCAGAAAATGCCGCAGGAGGACCAGTAGAAACGAGCGGAACTTGCCTTTTCGCGGGTCAACCCCGCGCTATGCATCGCGCGCCAACAACTGAGCGAAAAAGCTCTGGGTGAGGTCCTCCGCGTCATGAACATCATGCCCGCTGTGCCGAATGAGCGCATAGACCGGTTGCCAATACGTCTGACAGAGCTCTTCCAACGCGGCCGCCCGCCGCTCGGAGTCCTCTCGGCCGGCCTCCAATAAAACGCTCCAGTGCGTCGTCGCGAAGTAGCCGTGCGGATTGGACGCAACCTCCGCGGCAGCGTGCTCAGAACACCCGGCGCCATCCTGGTCCGCCGTCCGCTCCGCATCGTGAGTGTGAAGTCCGTTGTTCATGCGCAACCGTTGCGCTGCAAGCGTGAGTTCTGGAGAGATTATAGGAGATTTGGCCCCGGAGAGCCATGAAAATCTGGCCTCATAATTTCCCGCCGCCAGCCCGTGGGCCACGGCGGACTCCAATGTGTTAGGCGCGCACATCCGGGGCTGAGCCGCCTTCGACACCTGACACCCAGAAAGGCAGATTGGCTGTAACCGTGCCAGGGATTTCTTGTTTCTCCTTATATCCTCCGGTTGAACACGGATGGGAACCGCTTCCTGGGGGCGCCCGAAGGACGCTCGAAGGCAGGAAAAGCCAGGGTCGGACAATTGACAAGCCCGGAGCCGTGGCGACCGGGCAACACTTTGCGCATGCAATCTATGAACCAAAAACCAAGATACGCGCGACGCCCGGTGGCAGGGAGATCGTCGCGGCTCCAGAAGTTCGCCCTGCCAGGGATGTTGGTCTCGATTGTTGAGTTTGGGATGGCAACCTTGATTGCGTTGGTAAAATCCCGCATTGCGGTCGGAATTGTGGGAACATTGGGGCTGATGTGGTTTGCGGGCTGCTCTCGCCGGCCAACCCGATTGGAATTCCTCAGGATGGAGTCCGTCGCCCTCAATTGCTATTGTGCCAGCAACGCCCCCACCGCCGAAGCCGCCTTGGTTCATTTGGCCCAGTGTGCCCGGCAATGCCAAAACGCCCGGGTAAGCGGGATCCAATACGACGAAGTCCTCAGCCGCGCCTATGGCCGGCTCTACCTCATCGAGCGGCGCCTCGGACATGCCAAGGAAGCGAAGCAGTATTTGAACGCGTATCTTCAAGCAAGCTCCAGGGGAATGGCCCGTGGCCTCGGCCTGGCGCACGCGGGAACCGAGACCACGATGGCCCGCACGCTCGATGAGGGCCTGCGACCTGCCTGGGCGGATCGGCCCTGACTCGAACCAAATTCTCACGCGTGACCCCGACGGCGGTGTGCTGCCCTCCAACGCCGGCAGCCCTCCATGGCGGTCGCTCCGCGCCAGCCCCGTGCGCCTGCGCCACGATATGCGGGAAAAGGCCCTATAGCGGCACTTGAATTGACCGTAGCTGACATTGGCTGACATTGAGTGACATTGGGTGTAATCGGGGAAGGGCTGAAACGCTGAAATGCTGCGGAGATGGAAGATAGGAGATGGGAGACCATGAAAAGCCGAAACTCTGCGGAGATGGAGTGGGCCGTGAGTTTGCGGGGGTGGGCACTTGAATTGTCCGTAGGTGACATTGGCTGCCATTGGCTGACATTGGGTGTAACCGGGGAGAAGCTGGAACGCTGAAATGCTGCGGAGATGGAAGATAGGAGATGTGAGCCGCCGAAGGGCTGAAATGCTGAAACCCTGCGGAGGGCAGCGCGGTTCAAGATGTCATTTATATTTTTCACTCTCTACTATGTATTGGGCTGCCAAACGGTGCGTTAGCCGGACAAACGGCAAAAAAAGTTGAAAAAGGTTGATTTTCCGGGGCGAAACCGAGCGGGAGGGCTGCGGGCCGCTGCTAATGGGCGGGGTGACGCAGGTCTCTTGCTCTTGACAATGTGGTTGCTCTCCAAGTTGCTCTGGGGTGCGCCACGCAAAGCAGCGGCGCCGTTCAAAATACTCGGTGCAGGCTGGGTTATAGGGGTTCGCCTCGCCCCTCACCTTGATGTGGCGTTCAATCACTGTCTTGGCCACGGGATGCAGACGCAGCACCTGGCTTTCGCGAAAGCCCGTCTTTATCTGCGCGTAGAACCCGAAGCGCCCTTGGTGGCTTTACTCGCTGGCCAAGCACCACCTCCGCGCTCCGGACCTGCTCGGCCCCGAGGACATTCAGCACTGGCTTTATCACCTGATTGCCGAGCGCAAGCAAGCTCCTTCGACCATCAATCTGGCCGGATTAGCGTTTATCAGCGCGGATTAGCGTTACCATACGCTTCGGCAGCCGCCGCCCAAGCGGTCGCAGCCGGTGCCTGGTCACGCCGCCGTTGCTCGGCCATGCGCATTCGGTTGAGGCGCCGGTTTATGAACCAGGCCTTCAGCCTGGGGGAACAGGATGGTTCGGTCACGTTCCAGCGCGTTGCCCTTCACT
>JBJKSV010000093.1:0-4817 GCA_046703605.1 Limisphaerales bacterium | reverse complement strand
AAAGGGGGACACGGCTCGCAAGAGCCTCATTGGAAAGGCCATGGCGCGGCCTGACCTGGTCAAGAAGCTCATCGATAAGGCGCGACGCGACGGACTTTTGAAGGCCTGGCAGACGGCATCGGACCGGCTCGACAAGCCCGTGCCCCTGGGCTACTCATGCGCCGGGCAAATCATCGACGTGCGCGGTGAGGCCGGTGGTTTGCGTCCGGGAGATTGGGTGGCATGTGGGGGAAGCACTGCCAATCATGCGGAGGTTGTTGCTGTCCCAAAGAATCTTGCCGTTCCGATTCCTGGCGGGGTCACCACGGAAGCGGCCGCCTTTGCCACGGTTGGGGCGATTGCGATGCAGGGAGTGCGCTTGGCGGAGGTGCGGCTGGGAGAGAGGGTGGTGGTGATCGGGCTGGGCCTGGTGGGCCTGCTGACAGTGCAGTTGCTGAGAGCCGCCGGCTGCCGGATACTGGGAGTGGATGTGGACGCAGCCAGGCTCGCGCTGGGCAAGGAGATGGGGTGCCAATTCACGGTTCCCGCCGTCGATGGCACGCTGGAGGAGCAGGCGCTGGTTTTCACCGAGGGCTACGGCGCCGATGCGACCATCATCACGGCCGGCACCTCGTCAAACCGGCCTGTTGAACAGGCCGGCGAGATTACCAGGGAGAAAGGGCGCGTAGTGGTTGTCGGAGCCACCGGCTTGACTCTGCCGCGAGAGCCGTATTACGAGAAGGAGCTGGAGTTCCGGATCTCTCGCTCCTACGGGCCTGGCCGTTACGACCCCGCGTACGAGGAGCATGGCAGGGACTATCCCTACGGTTATGTCCGCTTCACGGAGGGCCGGAATATGGCCTGTTTCCTCGACCTTATTGAGTCGGGGCAGGTCGAGCTATCGAAGATGGCGACGCATCGATTTCCGATAGACCGGGCCAAGGAGGCTTACACTCTCATCGGCGGCGAACGGAAGGAGCCGTACCTGGGCATCCTCCTGGAGTACCCGCGTGAGAAGGAGGAATCGCCGAAGCGGATTGAACTGCTGCCCTCACACCAGAACGGCGGCAAGATGCGTTTGGGCGTGATTGGCGCCGGTAACTACGCAACCAATTATCTTCTGCCTAACCTGAAGCGGGACGAACGAGTGCAACTTAGCGCTGTCTGTACCGCCTCAGGCACAACGGCGTTGCATATCGCAAAGAAGTTCGGCTTCACCGCCGCGTGCGACGATGGTGACAGCGTCCTGGCGGAATCCGACGCGGTGCTTATTGCCACTCGGCATGGGGATCATGCGGACTACGCCGCCAAGGCGATTCAGCAAGGACGGGCTGTATTTGTGGAGAAGCCGCTGGCCAACTCGGAGAGCCAGCTCGAGAATGTCCTCCTTGCGGCGCAGGGGGCCGGCCGCGCTTCGGTGATGGTCGGTTTTAACCGCCGGTTTGCGCCTGCTACGCTGCTCCTCCGGGAGCATTTTGCGCCGGTTCGAGAGCCCAAGCAGGTGCTGATTCGAATCAACGCCGGCGCGATCCCTTGCGACCACTGGATTCACGATCCAGTCAACGGCGGCGGACGGCTGATCGGCGAAGGTTGTCATTTCATTGACCTGGCCGCCTTTCTGTCGGGCAGCCTCATCCGGCGCGTTTCAGCTTCAGCAATTCCGCGCGTGGGAGCGGAGCCCTGCCTTTGGGACAACTTCAGCATCCTCCTGGAAATGGAGAATGGGTCTCTGGCGACAATTCTGTACACAAGCGTCGGGGACCCGGCCATGCCCAAGGAAAGGATTGAAATGTCGGGTGGCGCAAGCACGGGAGTGATTGAGGACTTCAAAGCCGTCGAGCTTTGGCGGGGCGGCAGGCTGCGGCGGAAATCGTGGTCACAACAGGATAAGGGGCAAGCAGCCGAAGTCAGAGCATGGATCGGCGGCCTCAAGGATGGCGGACCTCCGATTGCGCTGGACGAGATCATCAACATTCACCGCGCGTGCTTCGCCGCGGTAGAGGCAATCCGCGGTGGCGCTCCGTTGGTGCTGTCAAGCCGCTGAAAAGGAAACCCATCAGGAATGAAATGCTTTAGGAAGCCAGGTGGCCACGAGGCCGGCAACAGCCGCATAAGACCATGAAAGGCGCAAGACGCCGGCCTGGTTCGCTGTTTTTTTTGCGTTCCCTGTGTTCGCCGGCGCCGGTTTCTTCATTCGACAATGGACTTGAACGCACCTCATCCAGATAACCAGCCGGGAGTGCTGACCGAGGCCATCGGTTCCCTGCTGACTTATTGCAGGGATAATGGTTGGGCGGGTTACGATCCGTACGACGCTCTCAACAGCAGGTTTTTTGCACGAACGCCCTTGGCCAGGTTCAGGCTCGGGCGTCTGGCCCTGACCCAAGGTTTGAAGCGCTGTCCAATCAACCTGAGACCGCTCCTGCGCGTCCCCCGGGAGCAGAATCCCAAGGGTATTGCTTTGTTTACCTCGGCCGTGATCCGCCTTTGCCACTTCGGGTTGTGTGGCTCGGAGCAAGCTATGGCCCTTGCCGACCGGCTCCTGGAACTGCGCTCACCGGGCATCAAAGTCTGCTGCTGGGGTTACAATTTTGATTGGCAGACACGGAAATACCTCGTGCCGCGTTGGACGCCCAATATTATCTGCACCAGTTTTGCCGGTAACGCGCTCTTGGATGCCTACGAGGCTTTTGAGAGACCCTGCTACAGAGCGGCGGCGGAGGAGGCGGGGCGCTTCATCCTGGAGGGGCTGAATCGCTCTACAGACGGTGAGGACCAATGTCTTAGCTACACGCCGCTGGATCGAGCCCGGGTGCATAATGCAAACCTCCTCGGAGCCGCATTTTTGGCGCGCCTGCATGGCTACACCGAGCGGGAGGATCTCCGCTCCACCGCGCTTGCTTGCGCCAGGTTCTCGGTGAAGCGGCAGGGGAAGGACGGGGCGTGGTTTTACGGGGAGGACGCAACGCAACGCTGGATCGACAGCTTTCACACCGGTTACAACCTGTGCGCCCTGGAGATGTTAAGAAGGCGTTTCCCGCAGGAGACTTGGCTCGTAAAGGCGATTGAGAATGGGTTTCGGTACTTCATGGAGAACTTCTTCACGCCTGACCCGATCGTGAAATACTACCATGACCGCGTTTACCCGGTTGATGCGCATGCCATTGCCCAGGCTCTTGTCACATTGACTGAGCTGCGCCGGTACTCGCCTCAGGCCGTTCCATTGGCGCAGGGGGTAGCGCACTGGGCTTTGGCCAACATGCGCGGGCCGACGGGCTATTTCTACTTTCAGAGGCAGCCCTATTACACGATTCGCACGCCCTACATGCGATGGGCGCAGGCCTGGATGCTTCTGGGGATGACACGTCTCCTGGCCGCTCTGGCCTGTGATGGGCCCTCGCCGGCCGTTTTGCCCAAGGAACCGATTTATGCAAGAACTACTCATTGAGGCTGGACATGCGGAGCGTCAGTACTGGCGCGATCTGTGGTGCTACCGCGAGTTGCTCTATTTCCTTGCCTGGAGGGACATCCTGGTCCGCTACAAACAGACGGTTGTTGGCGTGGCGTGGTCGGTGGTTCGTCCGCTGCTTACCATGGCCATATTCACAATCGTTTTCAGCAAGATGGCGAAAATGCCCTCCAACGGCACTCCGTATCCATTGCTGGTCATGTGCGGCACGATGCCGTGGCAATTCTTTTCCGGCTCCCTGACGGACAGCGGGAGCAGCCTGGTGACGAATACCGGCATGATCTCGAAAATCTATTTTCCCCGGATGATTCTGCCGGCCAGCAAAGTAGTCATCGCGCTGGTGGATTTTATGATAGCGGGCGCGATCCTGGCTCTCATGGGGGTCTATTATCACTTCAACCCCGCTTATCACTTCACCCCCCCGGGTCTGCGTCTGCTGCTGCTACCGGCATTTCTGGGGCTTGCCTTTGGAGCCTCCTTGGGCGTTGGGCTCTGGATCTCCGCCTTGATGGTTCCGTACAGAGACTTTCGTTTTATCGTTCCGTTCATCGTGCAGTTCGGAACCTACGTTTCTCCCGTCGGCTTTCTCAGCAGCGTTGTGCCGGATCGCTGGCGTCTTCTCTACTCGCTGAACCCGATGGTTGGTGTGATAGATGGTTTCCGCTGGGCGGTACTTGGCGGCAAGGACCTCATCTACTGGCCCGGCCTGGCGGCGTCCGTTGTAATCGTGACGGTGCTCATCTCGTCGGGCATCTGGTTCTTTCGCCGGACGGAGCGGACGTTTGCGGATGTGATTTAGGACTGCTGCCACGCTTCTTTTATGGATAATGTTGTCTTGAGGGTTGAAGACCTTTCGAAGTGCTATGTCATTCGGCACAAGGTTGCCAAAAGTGACGGACTGCGCCACGTCCTGGAGCGGGCTGTCCGGGCGCCACTGGGCTGGCTCAAACATGGGTTTCGTTCTAACAGTGAAGCGCGCGAAGAATTCTGGGCCTTGCGCGGAATCAATTTCAACGTTACCCAGGGCGAAGTCGTCGGCATTATTGGCCGGAATGGTGCGGGCAAATCAACGCTCCTGAAACTGCTTAGCCGCATCACCCAGCCCTCGAGCGGACGCATCCGGATTCGAGGCCGGGTTGCCAGCCTCCTGGAGGTGGGCACGGGCTTTCACCCCGAGTTGACCGGGCGAGAGAACATATTCCTCAACGGCTCGATTCTGGGCATGACAAAGAAAGAGATCCAGGGCAAGTTTGACTCCATTGTCGAGTTTGCGGAGATCGATAAGTTCCTGGACACTCCCGTCAAACGTTACTCCTCAGGCATGTACGTCCGCCTCGCGTTCGCGGTAGCCGCGCACTTGGACCCCGAC
>JBJKSV010000092.1:0-11827 GCA_046703605.1 Limisphaerales bacterium | reverse complement strand
TACTACTCGGATTCCTACTGGATGGATTCGTCCATCGGCATCAACTATGGAAACCGGCTGTCGGGCGTCCTGCGCCCAAGTCAAACCGGCGATTACCAATTCCTGGTGTACAGTTACGGCGCCTCGTTGCTGTCAGTGGGTACGAATGCAGACCCCGCCTCGAAGATTCCGCTCGCGACCTGCCAAAACCAAACCATCGGTTCCATTGGTTCGATCTCCCTGGTGGCTGGCCAGGATTACTATATCGAGGCACTGACCAAGGAGGGAACCGGCGCGCTGGATTTTGTCAGGCTTGCTTGGTCCGGGCCTTTCGGCACGAACTGGTTCCTGATTCCCATCGATGAGCTCGGCAACTATCTCGCCCCGCCCAATGCGAGGCTTGCCATTCTAAGCCAACCCGCCGACGCCTCCGTTTATGAAGACAGACAAGCCATATTCTCAGTCGTGGCCTCGGGCACTTCAACCGTCACCACAAACCTCAACTATCAATGGCAATTAAATGGCGTTGATATTCCGGGCGCAACCTCCGCTTCCTACGTTACGCCACTGGCCTTTCTCACCAACAGTGGTCAGAGCTATCGCGCACTGGTCTTCCTTCCTGGCGCCGCCCTGTTCACCAGCAATGCTACCCTGACCGTCACTCGCGACATCGAACCGCCAACGGTGGCTCAGACGCTGAACTTCGGCCAAACCATCGTTCAATTGCTGTTTTCAGAACCGCTGGACCCGGCCACCGCAACCGACCTCGCCAATTATCAGTTCGATAACCAATTGCCGATCCTTGGGGCCTCGCTTGATCTTGCAAACACCACGGTTACGCTGACCACCGCCCCTCTGGTTTATGGCAGTAACTACTCCCTGGCTATCCACGGCGTCCGCGACCAAGCCATGGTCCCAAATACAATCGCCTCCAATACCATCGTAACCCTCACGCCCAAGGCCCCAACAACCCAGGACATCGGCAACCCCTCCGTGCCTTCCATCACAACCGTCCTAACCAACGGGACCGACCTCGTCGCGAGCGGGGCCGACATCGGCGGCACATCGGACCAACTCGCCTTCAGTTGTCAGGCCTGTTCGGGCGACTTCGACCTCAAACTGCGGGTCGCCGGATTAAGCCTGTCCGACCTCTGGGCCAAAGCGGGCCTGATGGCCCGTGAAAGCCTCTCCGATTCGAGCCGCTTCGCCGCCGTTTTGGCCACCCCTTCCATGAACGGCGCATTCTTCGAGTCTCGTGACATGATAAACAATCCGGCTGTTTCCGCCGGGGGCTTCTCCGTCAACTATCCAAATACCTGGCTGCGTCTCCAGCGGGCCGGAAATGCCTTTATGGGCTACGCCAGCTACGACGGTGAAACGTGGACGTTGCTCGGCGGGCAATACCTTGACATGCCCAACGTGGTGTACGTCGGGTTCGCGGTGAGCAGCCATAATCCGCTGCAGACCGTGACGGCGCAGATGCGGGACCTGGGCCAGGTCGGGCCGGAGGCCGTCGTGGCCACCGTCACGCCTCCGCACGAACCCTTGGGCCCGTCCAGCCGTAAGACCCCGATTGCCATCTCCGAAATCATGTATAAACCCGCCCCGCGCGCGGACCAGGCCAACCTCGAGTTCATCGAGCTTTACAATTCCAATCCCTGGTTTCAGGACATAGGCGGCTATCGCCTGACAGGAGACAACATGAACTATACGATCCCCGAGGGCACCGTTATCCAAGGCGGCGCTTTCCTGGTCATTGCCGCCTCGCCATCTGCCATCGAGCAGGTCTATGGCATCACCAACGTCCTCGGTCCTTACCAAGGCAGCCTCAAGGCCACCGATACTCTCAGCCTCATTGACGAACACGGCGCCGTGCTTCTCACCGTGCCCTACTCGGACATTTACCCCTGGCCGGTCGCCGCCGATGGCGCCGGCCATTCCATTATCCTGGCTAACCCGACCTACGGAGAAGCCGACCCCCGCGCCTGGTCCATCAGCGATGTCATCGGCGGTTCGCCTGGCCAGACGGACGGCTACCATCCCAGCCCGCTGCGCGATGTGGTCCTCAATGAAATCCTCGCTCACACGGAGAACCCCGCCTTGCAGGACTTTGTCGAGCTCTACAACCACAGCGACAATACCAATGACCTCTCAGGCTGCATTCTGACCGACGACCCCGCCAAATCGAAGTTCATTATCCCGCCGGGCACGACCATTGACCCCCACGGTTTCATTTCCTTCAATCGCTCACAGCTTGGCTTCGGCCTCAACGCCGGCGGCGAGACGGTCTATTTCATCAATCCGGAGCGCAGCCGCGTGCTCGACGCGCTCCAATTCGAAGCCCAGGCCGATGGCGTCTCCTTCGGACGCTGGCCGGATGGCGCCGATGCGCTCTATCCATTGGCCTCGCGAACTCCTGGCTCGAAGAATAGCGCGATTCTGGTCGGCGATATTGTCATCAACGAGTTGATGTACGACCCTATCAGCGGCAATGATGACGACCAATACATCGAACTCTACAATCGCGGCACGAACAGCGTCGATTTGGCCGATTGGCGCTTTACCGCCGGTGTCAATTTCAGTTTCCCCTCCAATGTTGTGCTGGCGCCTGACAGCTACCTCGTCGTCGCCCGAAACATGACGAACCTGCTGGCCAGGTACTCGAACCTGAACCCAGCCAACACGGTCGGCGATTTCGGCGGCAAGCTCTCCCATAACGGGGAACGTGTCGCCCTCGCCCGGCCCGAGAAGGTCAACGCCACCAGCACGATTTACGTTGTCGAGGACGAAGTCACTTATGGCGCCGGGGGACGTTGGGGGCAGTGGTCTGCCGGGGGAGGCAGCAGCCTGGAACTGGTTGACCCGCGCGCCAACCATCGCCTCGCCGCCAACTGGGCGGATAGCGACGAGACCAAAAAATCGGCCTGGACCAACATTGAGACGACCGCTATCCTGGATAATGGCCAGAACTATTCCGGTTCGGCTATTCGCTACGCACAGTTCGGTCCGCTGGATGTCGGCGAATGCTTGGTCGATGACGTGGAGGTGCATTCGGGCGCCGGAGCCAACCTCGTTCAGAATCCAGGCTTCGAGAACGGCTTGAGCGGCTGGTCCTTGCAAGGCTGCATGGTCCGCTCCTCGCTCGAAAACGGCGGCTACGGTGGTGAAGGCCACTCTCTGCATGTCCGGTGCAGCAGCCGAATTTGGACAGGCGTGAACTCGTGCCAGGCGTCCCTGAACCCCAACAACCTGGCCGCCGGCCAGCTCGCCACCCTCCGCTTCAAGGCCCGGTGGTTGCACGGTTGGCCGGAGGTCCTGCTGCGGCTCAACGGCAATTGGCTCGAAGCAGTCGGCGCGCTGCCTGTGCCCTCGAACCTGGGAACGCCAGGCGCGCCCAACAGCCGCCGCCTTTCCAATGCGGGTCCGGCCATTTACGGTGTCAAGCACACTCCTCCTGTCCCTTCGTACAGCGACACCGTCGTCGTCACCGCCCGCGCCGAGGACCCGGACGGCATCCGCAGTCTCACCCTCAATTACCGCCTGGACCCCGACGCCATTTACATCCAAGTGCCGATGGAGGACGATGGCCAGGGCGGGGACGCCGTCGCGGGAGATGGCGTCTTTAGCGCCCAAATCCCCGGCGCCTACGGCTTGGTCGCGTTCTTCGTTTCCGCCACCGACAACCGCGGCGCCACCTCGCGTTTCCCGGCCCTGCGTGATGACAATGCCCCCGTCCGCGAGTGTCTGGTGAGGTTTGGCGACGATAGTCCTGGAGGCAGCTTTGGGGTCTATCACCTCTGGATCAGCAGCACCAACATTACCCGCTGGAGCAACCTGCCCAATCTGAGCAACGAGATGCACGACGGCACATTCGTCAACGGCAGCCGCATCATTTACAATATGGAGGCCCGGTATGTCGGCAGCCCCTACCACCAGGACTACTACTACCAGCCCGACTACAACCTCTGCCATTTCAAATGGGTCTTCCCGGATGACGACAAATTCCTCGGCGCGACCTCCTTCAACAAAATCCATGCCCCTGGTAACGGGCCGGGCGACGACGCCAGCCTGCAACGGGAGCAGACCGCCTACCTCTTCATGCGGGCGTTGGGCGTGCCCTGGCTCAATCGCCGCTATGTGGCGGTGTACATCAACGGCAATCGGAACATCAGTCTGATGGAGGACACGCAATGCCCGGACGGTGATATGGTCAAGGAATATTTCCCGGATGATGGCGGCGGCTACCTTTACAAGATGCAGCCCTGGTTCGAGTTCGATCCCACCGCCTCCGGTTATTACGTCGGCTTCCAAAACTGCTCCTGGTGTACTGTCATGCCCTACATCACGACCGGCCGGGCGAAGAAGACCGCACGCTATCGGTACATGTACGAAATCCGCCGCACACCGCACTCGGCCAATGACTTCACTCCGGTCTTCTCACTTATCGACGCCATTAGCCATTACAACTTGCCCAGTTACGTGGCCGATGTCCAAGACATCGCGGACATGGAGAACTGGATGAGGGTCTTCGCCGCCAATCACGCCGCGGGTAATTGGGATTCCTTCGGAGCCCAGAACGCCCAGAATCTCTACGGCTACATCGGCGCCCACGGCACCCGTTATTCGCTCATGATGTTCGACTTCAACATCGTCCTGGGCAACAGCGGGTCATGGTCGCCCGGAGAGAACCTCTTTACCGTCAATTCGGCTGACCCGAACCTGAACCGGCTTTTTATCCAGCCCGAGTTCCGGCGCATGTACTTCCGCGCCCTGGAGGAGTTGGTTCATGGCCCGCTTGATGTCGCCAACAGCGGACCGATCATCGACGCAAAATACAAGGCCTTCGTTGCCAACGGCTTGAATGTCGAAAACCCCGCCTCTATCAAAAACTGGCTGACCCAAGCCAGAAGCGGCATCGCCTCTCAAATCTCAAGGTTCACCACGCCTTCGTTCACCGTTTCGCCCACTATCACCGTCCAGGATAACGTGGCAGTGCTCACTGGCACCGCTCCCGTTGAAATCAAAACCATCCTCGTCAACGGCGTGGAATGGCCCGTCACCTGGCCCAGCATCTTGGGTTGGCAAGTCACCGTCCCACTCCAGCCCGGAACCAACTCCCTCAAGGTGGTGGGCGTGGATATGCACGGCGATCCGGCGCCCGGCGCCAGCGGCAGTGTGGAAGCCGTGTATAACGGTGAGCAGACATCTCCTCAAGGGCGGGTCGTGATCAACGAGATCATGTACCATCCCGCCGTCCCCAATGCCGAATTCGTCGAGCTCTACAACACCTCCAGCAATATCACCTTTGATTTGTCCGGTTGGAGCCTCGATGGGCTTTCATACACCTTCCCCGCCGGTTCGCTCATCCAACCCAGCCAATTCCTGGTCCTCGCCGCCAACCGCATCGCCTTTGCGGCCGCCTACGGCGCAACTCAGCCCGTGTTCGACACGTTCAGCCAGGCCCCGGCGCCCAATGGGGCGACCCTCACCCTCCTGGCCCCGGCAACGAACGGCGGTAGCAACGTCGTCGCCAAAGTCCGTTTCGAGAACGCTCCTCCCTGGCCGCCAGGCGCCGATGGCCAAGGCAGTTCTCTGCAGCTCATCGATCCCTCTCAAGACAACTGGCGCGTGGGCAACTGGGCGTCCGACGCCGCCGAACCGGCGTTCACCCCCGGCGCCGCGAACACCTTCCAAGCCAGCCTGGCTCCTTTCCCGGCACTTTGGCTCAACGAGTTGCAGGCCGAGAATCTCACCGGCATTACCAACCGCACCGGCCAGCGTGTTCCGTGGCTTGAACTCTTCAATCCCAGCGCCGCGCCTGTCTCCCTCGGTAGCCTGTATCTGTCCGACGATTACAGCGCTCTCGGCGCTTGGGCCTTCCCCACTGGCGCCGTCATCAATGCCGGCGAATTCAAGGTCATCTTTGCCGACGGCCAGACCAACCTCTCCACTGCCTCCGAGCTCCACACCAGCTTTGCACTCCCCAGCGGCCATGGCTCGCTGGCCTTGAGCCGCCTCGATTCCGATGGCAGCCTTCGCGTTCTCGACTACATCAACTACACCAACCTGGCCCCGAATCATTCCTACGGCTCGCTCCCCGACGGCCAGAGCTTTGCCCGCCAGGAGCTTTTCTACGCCACCCCGGGCGCCTCGAATAATAACGCCGGCACGACCCTGACCGTGGCCATCAATGAATGGATGGCCGGCAACACCTACACCCTCCGCGACCCGGTCACCGGCAAGTTCGACGATTGGTTCGAACTCTACAACTACGGCAATACGCCTCAGGACCTGGCCGGCTTCTATCTCAGCCATTCGCTGGCCAACCCCTCCGAGTTCGCCATCCCCGCCGGCTACGTCGTCCCGCCGCATGGCTTCCTCCTCGTCTGGGCGGACAAGGCCAGCACGAACGGCACGCCCGACCTGCATGTGAATTTCAAGCTCAGCAAGAGCGGCTCCGCCATCGGCCTGTTCGCCGCCGATGCCCGCCCTATCGACTATGTCACTTTCGGCCCACAAACCAGCGATATCCCCATGGGCCGTTACCCGGACGGCAGCCCGAACATTTCTGTCCTTCCCTCCGGCACACCCGGTGCGCCCAACGTCCCCCCGAACCGTCCCCCATCACTGCTGCTCAAAACGCTCGGCGGAAATCAATTCATGTTGTCCTGCCCCGGACTGCGCGGTCAGACCTACCAGCTCGAATCCAAAGTCAACCTGAACCTCCCCGACTGGACCGCTGTGGGCGCGCCTATCCAGGGCGCTGGAGTCGATCTCATCTTTACCAACCAGGTCGATCCTTCCACCAACCACTTCTTCAGGTTGAGGATTCTGCCTTGAGTAAAGCTCTTGAGCACGCGCGCCCAAAACGAAAGGAAGTTCAACCAATGGGAAGATCTGCCGGACGGTGGGCGGCGCTACTGGCTCACCGTGCCCGGCCGGGTGGGCTGGTATGCACGTTATGTGAAGGAGGTGGACGCAAATGAGGCGACGCTGCGGTTTCAGCAAGAGATCTACGACGACGCCGGGCGCCTGGTTGAAACACACCAGAAGTTCCCTGTGGATACAGGCCACCGGAAGGTGTAGGATATGAAGGTGACAATCACAAAAGCGACGGTCGCGAACAAGCTTGCGGCCTACCTTCGTCATGAGATCTCTCTGACCCAACTTGTGGACTGGTCGGAGAATGCCCTGATGGAGGGCGAGTTTGCGGAAAACGAGGCGAGCGTCCTCTCCGAGGTGATCGCGCGGCTTGGTGTTGCCGATGTTCGGGCGTTTGGGCTCCTTTGGGACGATTGCGTGCAGATCCTTCGCAAACTTGGCTATTCCCCGCGCATTGAGCTGGTCGTCACCTGACGCATGCCAACGACATGACCACCAAGCAACTCCAGGCCATTGCCCGCGAGCATGGTACACCCGTCGTGGTAGTTGACCACGACCGAATTCGCGCCAATTACACCGCCTTTAAGAGGCACCTGCCCAAGGTTCAGGCCTATTACGCCGTGAAGGCCAACGCCGAACCCGCCATCGTCCGCACCCTTTACCAGGCCGGCGCGAGCTTCGACGTCGCCTCCTTGCCCGAATTCAGGCTCGTCTATGAGAACATCAAGGGCCTGCCGCCGGCGCAGCAGCAGGATTTCATCTGGGACAAGATCATCTACGCCAACCCGATCAAGCCCAAGGAAACGCTCCAGGCCCTTGACCAGTATAAACCGCTGGTCACCTATGACAATTTCGCCGAGCTGCGCAAGATCAAGCAATACGCCCCCCACGCTGGCGTCGTGCTGCGTCTGCGCGTGCCCAACACCGGCTCCATGGTCGAACACACCTCCAAATTTGGTTGCGCCCCAGGCGAGGCCGTCGATCTGGTCAATGCCGTCTTCGACATGGGCCTGGTCGCCGAGGGGCTGAGTTTCCATGTCGGCAGCCAATGCACCAACTTCCAGAATTTCGTCCAGGCGCTGGAAATCGCCTCCGCCGTCATGCGCGAAGCGCAGTCGCGCGGACACGAACTCAAGATCCTGGACATCGGCGGCGGCTTTCCCGCCCCTTACGACCGGCACGTCAGGCCCTTCAGCCTGCTGGCCCGAAAGATCAACGCCGAAATCGACCGCCTCTTCCCCGCCGAACTTCAGATCATTGCCGAGCCGGGCCGTTTCCTGGTCGCCACCGCCGCAACCTCGATTGCCCGGGTCGTTGGCAAAGCCATCCGCGACGGCAAGCCCTGCTACTACATCGACGACAGCGTCTATCACACCTTCAGCGGCATCATTTTCGACCACTGCCAGTACCACTTGAAGTCTCTCAGGAAAGGAACCACGGAAATCTGCGCCGTCTTTGGCCAGACCTGCGATGCCCTGGACACGATCTCCCTTTCCGAAGAGCTGCCCGCCCTGGAAATCGACGACCTCCTCTATTCAGAAAACATCGGCGCTTACAGCAATGCCTCCGCCACCTGGTTCAACGGTTTTCCCCCGGCCAAAGTCGTCCATGTCAACACCGGCCAGGGTTAAGCCGCCTCCGGCTCGGCTGGACGAAAGCCCGGGGCAGGATGGTGTCAGCCCCGAGCTGCGGAGAAGCGGTTTTCGTGGGCTGGGGCGGGTTGAATCCTCAGCAGGCTTCGGGGGTGCTCCAGCAGGGCAACGATGGGCCAGCGGCCCTCAGATACGCCAGTGGCCTTCATAGGTTCCGGGTCATTGCCAGTGCGGCTGATTATCCCGATTCCAGAGCCGGATCACCCCGTCCTTGGTGAAGTCAAGAAATGCGTTCACTCCCCCGCCTTGAACGTGGCCGTCACAGAACAATTCATTCCAGCGGCCACCGTGCCTTGCCATCATTGCGCGACCCTGCGGCATCGGGTCCTCCCAGCCGAGCCACGGAGAGGGAGCCATCGTGGTCGCCATCATATCGGAATTGCCGGCAGACGAGTTGGGCACGATTGTGCAATCGCCAATACTGATCATCCGGCTCGGACTGGCCACCTCGGTTTCCCTAATGGGCCGGAGCTGGACGCCGCCCGTCAAAGGCTCACCGATCGGTGCTCCGCCGAATCCAAATGGTGTTGGGCCAATCCCGTCCCGCGCATTGTAAGCATAAGCGCCGTTCCCTCCGAAGGTTCCGGCCGGCTCCCCGGCGTGGTAATAAACGCCCCCAACACGGTTGTAGCCGGGGCAGGCGAAAACGCCGCTCCCGGTGGCGTTGGTGCTGGGGCCGAGAATTTCGCCTTGTGCCCCTTTAACGACGCTGTCCGCCGGCCATTTGCCGCCAGTGTATGGCGCCACCAATTGCATCCAGAACGGGCCGGGGTCGGGGACCACGAAAGACTGTGCCGCAAAAAGGCGGGGATAGGCGCGAAAGTCACTGACGTACATCGAGAGACCGAGCCCCTGCTGCCGGAGGTTGCTTTGGCAGACGGAGATGCCGGCTGCCTGTTTGGCCCGGCTCAAGGCCGGCAGTAGAAGGGCAGCCAGAACGGCGATGATGGCGATGACGACCAGAAGTTCGATCAAGGTAAACGCACGCCTCCTCCGCGGCTTTACGACCAGGGGTCGTACGCCGACCACCGCCGACCTTCGCTCCGGCCTATTCATAAACCACCAACCCCCCGCCCTGCCTGGGAATGCGGGGCGAATTTATGTCTTTAGTTTGCCTCAAAACCATAGATTCGGTCAAGCGCAATGCAATTCTGACTTAATCCACGAGCGCATCCCATCGGGCCTCCCACCCCCGGCAAGGGCGGGTGTAAAGCGTCCCCTTCCTATCCCACATATTGTGCTTCTTGCGCCTCTTCGCGGCGATTTGTCCTCTTCACCCAGGCCCGGGATGCGCCATTCATCCCCTCGCCGAATATCGCTCGCATGTCCGCGCCAGCCCCCGCCGATTGGCTCCAACCCTCACTGGGGCTCATACCACGTCTCGGGATGCGGCTCGTGGTCGTTATTCCAGCGACGCCGCGCGTCGGTCTCGCCGTAGAGGACATCGTCCTTGAGGAACTGGACATGGCCGTCCACGAAGAGGGAGTTGGCGCCGGTCAGGTGCCAATGATATTGGGCGAACCAGCCCAACCTGACGCCGTAGATCTTGAAGTAAGCGAATGTATTCGGAGAAACGAGACACCAACTGTTATCCAGCGATTCGCTGATGGCGATCATGTCGGCTGGAACTCGCACGGCGGATTCCGGCAGGGCGGGAGGCGTCATTTTTGAGTCTGGCCAGTAGGCGGGCCCCAGGCCGAGGAGTTGGCCCGGCAAGCGCGGTGTCATGTCGAAGCAGCCATCCGAATCGGTTCCGCCCGCGTTGTAGGCGTAGCTGCCCTGTTCGCCGCCCTGAACGATTATCGCCGGAAGTTTCGATTCATAGCATGGAGGGTCGTTGCGGTTCGCCGGGCAGATCCATACCCGGTTTGTCCACGGCGCCCCAACGTAAGGCTCCAGGTCATGGAACCAGTAATCGACCGCATACCAATTGCTGCTGCTCTGGACCGACCAGTACGGGAACCGTCCGTAGTCACCCAGGTACATTCTTAGGCCCAATCCGATCTGGCGAAGGTTGCTGGTGCAGCCCGCCAATTTGGCCTGGGCCTTCGCCCGGCCCAGAGCCGGCAAAAGCATCGCGGCCAGAATCGCGATAATGGCGATGACAACCAGAAGCTCGACGAGGGTAAAGGCCGCCGCGGGGGAACGCGAGCGGGTAGCAGCGGTGGTTCTCATAGGCGTTGGCATGGCCTCCATCACTTAATCAGTCGTGTACAGGTTCCCACTGGACGCTCTGGTGGGGCAGGTGGTCGTTGTTCAGCCGCCGTAGCGCCGCGTCGTCCCGGCCGAACAGGCGGCTCGGCTTGAGGTGGATGACATGCCCGTCGCAGAACAGCACGTTGAACACGCCCGTGTGCCGTTTCCGCGCGGACAGCGTCGCCCGCTCCCTCTCAGCCCGGCGGTACGCCACCGCGTACCCAGGCATCCCGGTCAGGCCGCCGAGGAGGTCCTGGGACGCCTCGTCGTAGGCGTCTCCCACGGCGACCATGTCCGCTGGCGCGAGCACCCGCGATTCCGGGACGCGGCGGCTGATGAGCGAGTCGTTGGGGAAGTCGGGCCCCAGCCCCCTGACCGGCCCTTCTGTGTCCGTCCCAAAAACGTTGTAAGTGTACTCGCCTTGGTCCACATAGCTGAACTGGGGGAGCGGGCCATGACGCGCCATCTCCACAAGCCATGCGCGATCGAAGCTGAACCCGGGACAGTCATAGAGCGAGTCGGTCCAGCGCTCGTGGGTATACGGCCCCAGCTTCTGAAACCAGAACCCAGGATCGTTGGTGTCCGTGGACCAGACACCAGGATAGAAGGATGTGTCCTGAACGTAACTGAACATGGCGATCCCCATCTGACGTTCGTTGTTCACGCATTGGATCAACTGCGCCTCCGCCTTGGCGTGCGAGAGCGCCGGCAAAAGCATCGCGGCGAGAATCGCGATGATGGCGATGACGACCAGAAGCTCGATGAGGGTAAAAGCGCCGAATCGGTCCTGTGGCGAGAGAGGGATGAGCGTGCCGGGGCGTTGCGGCATGGCGCACCCCGACGGGCCTCCGCCCCGGTGCGCCGAGGGCGGCGATTCTGACACACATAGAGCCTGTCGGCCATCTTCATGCCGCCGGGCGGAGGAAGAAAGCGGCGGCCCACGCCGCGCGCCAGGACCCGGCGCCCAATTTGGACGGGCCGCTCGAGGTTCCGCCAGGTCTTGGAGTGCGGTGGCAGAGCTTGCCCCGTGGGATGCCTCTTTGCACCACCCAAAACGAACCGGCGGCTCCCTATCCCACGGGGCGAGCGGCGACACCGCTTTCGACGATTCGAAGCTC
>JBJKSV010000091.1:0-2764 GCA_046703605.1 Limisphaerales bacterium | reverse complement strand
CGGCGCCCACCGCTCCGGTGATACTCAACCCCGCGTAAGTTCGAATACTCAGTTCCGCAAGCGTCTGGCCAGTGGCGAATGGCTGGAGCCCCAAGACCAGCAAATCCAAGACGGAGAGGTAACGAACCAAGTTTGAGAATGGCGTCCTCATAATCCCAGAAGTCGATCGTTGCTTTTCGGCCCGGTGCAAACCAACTCCTTTCCCGCACAACATTAGCTGGCGAAACCAATTAGCGTCTTGTGCGGGCGATTTCCTTTATTCGTATTACGTATCGCTCAGGTCCACCACACAGGCAAATGGAATTTGGCCATCTGCGACAGCGCCCAACGCCGGAGCTCAAGCCCCCAGGCGACCATAACCCTGCCTGGCGCCGCGGCAGCCTGGGTGGCCTCACCGAAAGAGCCGCGGGTAGGCCCGCAGGATTCGGTCTAACGTGTCCGAGTTGACCAGGAGAAAACGGCGGTCGAACTCCATTTGAGAGTCTCCGCCCATCGGCTGGGCTTCGGTGGGAGCCCCCGGTTTATTCATGACGATGGCGGCGATCTTGCCGCTTAAAATTGCCTCGCGCACCGCGCCTTCGTCTCCCAGCATCCGCAGGTCCGGTAGCAACAGGGCGAATCTCCTCGGGTTGGCGCGCTTCCAGGTTTCAGTCTGGCGCACTTTAACTGGCAAGCCAATGAGACTGACCAGGAGTTCGGCTTGGGGATGCGCCTCCGCAATTCTGTCGAGCGCCTCGTCAGTTACGACATAGCTCAAGGGTGTGGTCGTGGCTGGATCGATGAAGACCGAGCGGCGGTTTTCGACAAATCCCGGTTTCAGTTCGGGAAAGGCGAGGCTCTCGATAACGACCGACTTGCCCAAGCCGCGTCGCAGTCCCCGCAGGGCTGCTCTCTGGAATTGGTAAACGTCGCGGGGCTGGCCTGGCTTTTGTGAGAACGGGTTGGCGAGCACAACCGCTCTTTTGCCTGGATATTGGCTGGCGAGGTAGCGTCCCAGATACTCCATGGCCAGTTCCCGCTGGGCCAGCGGACCCGCACCGCGCAGCTTCTTCCAGATGTGGAATCGAGCTTCCACTAACGCGAACAGGATGGCGACGAGGGCCAGCCCTGTGATCCACCTGTAAATGGAAATCCGTGCGGCCGAAGCCCGAACCTTGTTCAAACGGCAGTCTCCTTTCATAAAACCCTCGTATTCCCTTTGCGTTCTTGAACAAACATAATGGATCTTGGTGATGTGTCCAACTCGGAGAAGAAGTCGGTTTCTTCTTCGTCGTGAGGCATCAGCAAGGCCTGAAGCAATCGTAATGAGTCCGGCGATTGAGCGGAGTGAGTAAGGAGAGGCTGATCGGTGCGGTAAAGGACGGAGGTGTTACTTTTTGCGGTTTTTTCTTCTGTATGGAGTGAAGGACCGGCGTTCGGTCGGAACGCGGACGGCTCTGGGTCGTGTGGACGCCAAGAAAGGCGCGCGATCCCTGAGGGTTGATCCATGGGATCGAACACTGGCAAGTCACAAAACAAGGAAAAGGACATGGAATGAAGAACTTACGAGGATTCAAGTTATGAAAACTCTGCCACATCAATCGGGCATTCACACAAGGTTTGGCCTCCAGGGTGCGATCGCAACTACGCTGCTGCTGGTTGCTCTCTCAACAAAAACGTCAGCCGATACCTCCTACACCTCGACGGGTTGGGTGACGGGCCTGCTTACGCCCGGCATTACCTGCACGAACGCCGCGGGGCAGGTCTTTGTCCGCGCTAACGTCCATACCGCCCGGGTCCAAAGCACCGATCCCCGGATGACCGGGAATCGGCTCATCTTCGTCCACGGATACTACAACCCGGATGGGACCGCGACCTTGCAGGGCACGGGCTATCTGGAAGTGGGCACGTGGGACCAGGCCGGAACAAACTTCACTCCCACGGGCGGAATGTGGGAGATCAATTATCACGGCGTCATGGGAACGGACAACAGTCTCCATCTCGACATGTCCGGCTATGGGTCTGGGGGGTGCATCGACGGGTTGCGGGTCGAGGAGACGATGACTCGAGGGGCGTCCGAGTCTCCAGTTGATCCGAGTGTTCCTTACATTTACAGCGGCACGATCAAGCCGCCGCCCGTCAGCACCAACCTGCTGCTGGAGGACTTCAGCGGTGCGTTGCACGGTTGGAATCTCTATGGAACCGGGCAGTATTCCTATACCCCAACGAACGGCCAGGTCGTGGTGCGGGGCTACTGGCCGGGAATCGTGACGTACAACATCGTGGACACCTACACTTTGGCGGGCCCAGCCAAATCGTGGGTGGCGGCCCGAGGTCAGACGCTCGAGGCGCGGGTGGACCTTGTTAGCCAGAGCGAGAGCGCGACCGTCGCCAGAGTCACTCTGGGCAGCACGGCGGGATTCTACGCCATTTTTAAGACTCACGACGGCATCGGCCTAACGAAGTGGTCAGGAAGCCTGCCCTGGGGGCCGATCATTATGTTCTGCTACGAGAAGGTCCAGTTGCCGGACACCAACGTGGTGCTGGACTTATCTTTGACCAGGGGGCAGGCAAACGTGGTGGTGACGGCTCGTGTTCTGGCGAAGGACGACGTCAACTCGGTTCTTTACGAACGCAGCATCGTGGATACGCCCAAGGTTGACCCCGCCCTCACGGCGGCCCAATTCCGCGCAGTCTCCGGCATGAACGTCACATTGTCTCCCGATGTTGCCGGCACTGAGGTCATCAGCGGCGCGCCGGGCATCGGGGTGGAGCAATGGAACTA
>JBJKSV010000090.1:0-3111 GCA_046703605.1 Limisphaerales bacterium | reverse complement strand
TTCGCTCAAAGCGGTCTATAATACCCCCCGAATATGACTTTGCCACCTGACAACCAACGGTCCACGCCGCCATCGGTCCATCGCTTTACCAAGCTGATGGCCGCCAATCGCTCCGAGATTGCCATCCGCATCTTTCGCGCCGCCACCGACCTGGGGCTGCACACCGTCGCCATTTATGCCCAGGAGGACCGGTTCAGCATCCATCGGTTCAAGGCCGACGAGGCTTACCTGGTGGGCGTTGGCAAAGGTCCGGTCGCCGCTTACCTGGACATCGAAGACATCGTCACGCTGGCCCGCGCAAAGGGCGTCGAGGCGATCCACCCGGGTTACGGATTCCTGAGCGAAAACGCGGAGTTCGCCCGTGCCTGCGCCAAGGCGGGGATTGTGTTTGTGGGGCCGAGACCGGAGTTGCTCGAACTGATGGGCGACAAGACGGCGGCTCGGTCTTTGGCCCAGCGGCTCAATGTGCCGGTGGTGCCGGGAACGGCGGAGCCGGTGACACGGCGACAGGAGGCCTTGACATTGGCGCGCAAAATTGGCTTCCCGCTCATCATTAAAGCGGCCTTCGGCGGGGGAGGGCGGGGGATGCGAGTGGTTTCAAAGCCAGCGGATTTGGCAAGGTTGCTCGATGAGGCCCGCGCTGAGGCGGAGCGGGCCTTTGGCAACGCGGCTGTATTCCTGGAGAAGTATATTCCTCGCGCCAAGCACATCGAGGTGCAGGTTCTCGGAGACCAGCAGGGCAACGTCATCCATTTGCACGAGCGGGATTGCTCGGTGCAGCGCCGGCACCAGAAGGTGATAGAGGTGGCCCCCAGCTATGGGCTGCCGCAAGAGGTCATTGCGGAGCTTTGCCAGGCCGCGGTTCGCATGGCGCGCGAGATTCGCTATGACAATGCCGGAACGATTGAGTTCATTTACGACCTCGACCGCCACGAGTGGTTTTTCATGGAAATGAACCCGCGCATCCAGGTGGAGCACACGGTCACCGAGGTCATCACGGGCCTGGACCTGGTGCGCGCGCAGATTCTCATCGCCCAGGGCCATCCGTTGCACGGGCCGGAGGTCGGCATGCCGAGTCAGGAGCAGGTGGCCCGCAACGGTTATGCCATTCAATGCCGGTTGACGACTGAAGACCCGGAAAACAAATTCATCCCCGATTACGGACGCATCCTGGCTTATCGTTCCACGGGCGGGTTCGGCATTCGGTTGGACGGCGGCATGGGCTATTCCGGCGCGGTCATCACCCCGTTCTACGATTCGCTGCTCGTGAAGGTTGTCTCCTCGGCCCACACCTGGGATCTGGCCCGGCACCGCATGGACCGCGCGCTGCGGGAGTTCCGGATCCGGGGCCTGAAAACCAATATCCCGTTCCTCGAGAACGTCATCAACCACCCCGCCTTCGCCTCGGGTCAAGCCACCACAACGCTTGCGGACACCGCCTCCGAGCTCTACGCCTTCAGGCCGCGCCGCGACCGCGGCACCAAGTTGCTGAATTATCTCGGCACGCTCATTGTCAATGGCAATCCCCACGCCAAAAACTTCAAACCGGCGCGGCCCTTCGATGCGGCTCCCATTCCACGCTACGACCCTCAAGCGCCCATCCCGCGCGGCACTCGCAACCTGCTCCTGGAACTTGGCGCCGAAGAATTCGCGCAATGGACGCTCAAGCAAAAGCGCCTGCTGATCACCGACACCACCTTCCGCGACGCCCACCAGTCGCTTCTGGCCACACGCATGCGGACCTATGACATGCTGGCCTGCGCCGCGCCGCTGGCCCGCAAGCTCGGCGATTGCGAACAGGGCCTTTTCTCGCTTGAAATGTGGGGCGGCGCCACCTTCGACAGCGCCATGCGGTTTCTGCGCGAGAGTCCCTGGGAACGTCTCCGCAAACTGCGCGCTGCCATTCCCAATATCTGCTTCCAAATGCTGCTGCGCGGCTCAAACGCCGTGGGCTATTCCAATTACCCGGCCAATGTCGTGGCTGGTTTCGTGGAGCACGCCGCCGAGTCGGGCATCGACATCTTCCGCATCTTTGACTCGCTCAATTACCTGCCGAACCTGGGCGTGGCCATGGAAGCGGTGCGCAATACCCACGCCGTTTGCGAGGCGGCTATTTGCTACACGGGGGACATTCTCTCGGAGCAGCGCGATAAGTACCCGCTCCAATACTATGTCAAGCTCGCGCGGGAATTAAAGCGAATGGGGGCGCATTTCCTGGCCATCAAGGACATGGCCGGTCTGTGCCGTCCGCCGGCCGCCCGAAAGCTGGTGAAAGTGCTGAAGGAAGAACTCGGTTTGCCGGTTCATTTCCATACCCACGACACCAGCGGCGTTGCCTCCGCTAGCGTCCTGCAGGCCAGCGAGGCCGGCGCTGATGTTGTGGACCTCGCCTTCGCCTCGATGTCCGGCAGCACCAGCCAGCCCAATCTCAATTCGGTTGTTGCCGCCCTCCAGCACACCGCTCGCGATAGCCGGCTCGATCTGCCCACGCTCAACGAGTTCTCCGATTACTGGGAGAAAGTGCGCGGCTTTTACAAGCCCTTTGATCTCGCTCCCAAGACCGGCACCGCCGAGGTGTATCTCCACGAGATGCCCGGCGGCCAGTACACCAACCTCAGGGAACAGGCAGCCAGCATGGGAGTCTCGCACCGCTGGCCGGAAATCGCCCGGCTCTATGCCGATGTCAACACCCTTTTCGGCGATATCATCAAAGTTACCCCTTCCTCGAAAGTGGTAGGCGATATGGCCCTGTTCCTCTTCAGCCACGGCATTCAACCCAAGGACGTCGTCAATCTCGAGCCTGGGGCAACTCCATTTCCAGAAAGCGTCATTGACATGTTCAAGGGCGGTCTTGGCTGGCCCCTGGGCGGCTGGCCGGAGCCGGTGTGGCGCGTCATCCTTGGGGAGAAGGAATTCAAGGCGGCCAAGGCTCGCTACCAGGCCGCCATAAGCCGGAAGCCGGCACGGGAAGAGCGCCAGAAACCGGCGAATCTCAAAAAGCTCCGCGCCGGCCTCGCCGCCAAACTCAAGGGCGATGTCACCGACGACGACCTCTATTCGCACCTGATGTATCCCGAGGTCTTTGCCGCCTATGAAAGGCATCGGCAGGAG
>JBJKSV010000089.1:0-3229 GCA_046703605.1 Limisphaerales bacterium | reverse complement strand
GTCTCGGTGTGTCCGGTTGGCGGCCAGCGGGATCTGCGGGAGTTGGTGCTCATCGACGAAGTCTTCCGCCGGCGCAAGCCGCTTTTGGCCATCTGCCGCGGCCACCAGATGCTGAACGTGGCCTTGGGCGGCACCCTCATTGCCGATATCCCACAACAATTACCCGGCGCCCTCAATCATCGGCGCTTGGATAAGCGAAGCGACATCGTCCACGAAGCGCGGTTGACACCCGGTTCATTCCTGGCCAAGATAGCGGCCGAACCCACGCTGGGCGTGAATAGCACCCATCATCAGGCGGTGGGAAAGGTGGCCGCGCCCTTGCGGGTGACCGCGGCCAGTGCCGATGGAGTTGTAGAAGGTCTGGAGCTCAAGCCGAAGACCGCCCATTGGCTGCCTTTTCTGTTGAGCGTGCAATTTCATCCGGAACGGCTGGAAGATCGCTACCGCGAACACCGCGACATTTTCCGGGCGTTCGCCGCAGCCTGCGCGGCGGGTCGAAACAGAGTTATATGAAGGCCAAAGTTCTGGTGGTGGATGACGAAGAGCTCATCCGTCTGCAAATCAAAACGAAGCTCGAAGCCAGCGGCTATGAGGTCGTGGAGGCGGGCGATGCCGCCGCTCTGCGGGACTGCCTGGCAAGCTCTCTTCAACCTCAGGTTATTTTGCTCGACCTGAAGCTGCCCGGCAGCAGTGAGCTGTCGCTGAGCCTCCTGCCCGAAATCCGAAAACGCTGGCCCGATGCCCGTGTCATCATCATCACGGGCTACGGCACAACCGACCTGGCTTTCGAGGCGGGGCAGATGGGCGTCTTTTTGTTCCTCAACAAGCCGATTGATTCGAGCATGCTCCAATTGCACGTCGAGCGTGCCCTGGAACATAAGAAGCTTCATGAGGACGCCGAAACGCTCCTGCGCAAGCGGGTTATCTTTGAGAGCCTGGCCATGCGCAACGTGCTTAATACTGTCGAGCGCATCGCCCCCAGCGATGTTTCCATCTTGATTACCGGGGAAAGCGGCACGGGCAAGGAAGTCATTGCCGATGTCATCCATGACCTCAGTCCGCGCAGCAAAGGACCGATCATCAAGATTAACTGCGCAGCGCTCCCGCGCGAACTGATCGAAAGCGAGTTGTTCGGCTCCGTCAAGGGCGCCTTCACCGGCGCGCACGCGGATCGGGAGGGCTTCTTTCGCCAGGCCGATTCCGGCACGCTCCTCCTGGACGAGATCTCGGAAATGCCCATCGACACGCAAAGCAAACTGTTGCGCGTCCTCCAAGACCAGGAAGTCCGGCCTGTGGGCGGCAAAGCCACCTACAAGACGGACTGCCGGGTGGTCGCCGCCACCAACCGCAAGACCGATGAAGCGATCGCGGAAGGAAAATTGCGCGAGGACCTATTCTACCGGATTAGCACGATCTCCATCAACCTGCCCCCTCTGCGCGAGCGCCCCGACGACAACATGCCCTTGGCGGTCGCTTTCCTCCGACGCTATGCCTCCCAAGCCAACCGGCCTATCAACAGCTTCTCCCTGGATGCTATCGAGCGGTTGACCAGCTTCGACTGGCCTGGAAACGTCCGCCAACTCCAGAACGAGGTGCAACGGGCCGTCCTTCTTTGCGAAGGGAGCGAAATCCACGCTTCGGACCTTTCGATTACCAGCATGAGGAAAGGCGCTGGCGAAAACGCCGATTCCAATTTCACCATCCTCGAAGGGGTCGAGCGCAATGCCATCGTCCAAATGCTCAAGGAAACCGGCGGCAACAAACTTGAGACCGCCAAGCGGTTGGGCATTGGCCGCCAGACGCTCTATAATAAGATCAAGTCTTACGGGATCGAGATGTAGTCCAAGACGCGCGGGCTCTTGTAGGAGACGAGGTGACGAGTCTCTGGCCGGACCAAGAGGCGCGGAACGCCGGGATCAGAGACTCGTCACCTCGTCTCGTACCATACAGGAGGCGCCTGCCCCCGAATCCGCGAAGTTGGGTAACAACGCCGCGGGCGCCGTCATGCGGTTGCCGGCATTTTTTCCAGTTCAGTGCGCACCATGCCTACCAGCGGGGCAATGGTCTGCCGGCTGAAATCGAACCGGCAGCCTGCCGCCGCAAACAATTCGGGTAATGGCCTTGAGCCGCCCAGGCGCAAGGCCTCTTTGTAACGGCGCAATGCCGAAGCCGGATTGTCGCGAAAGTTGGCCCAGACCTGGAGCGCCCCGAGTTGAGCGATTCCGTACTCGATGTAATAGAAGGCGTGAATGAAAATGTGCAGTTGTCGATGCCACAAGCTCGCGCGCTCCTCCTGGTAACCGCTCCAGTCCACGTCGCCCCCAAAGCGGTCCATCAATTGGAGCCAGGCTTCCGCCCGTTGCTTCCGGCTATGCTCGGGATGCGTATAAATCCAATGCTGAAACGCATCGACCGTTGCTATCCAGGCGAAAATGGTCATGATCCCCTCCAGATGCGTGCGGCGCGCGCGGTTGGCTTCCGGTTGGGAGTAGAACTGCTCGATGCTGCCGTTCCCCAGCAGTTCCATGCTCATGGAGGCGACCTCGCAGAATTCGATGGGCGCGCTGCGATAGGGGTAAAGGTCTTCTCCCCGCGTTGCCAGGGCGTGAAAGGCGTGGCCCGCTTCGTGCAGAATCGTCTCTACGTCCCGCTGCAATCCGACAGCGTTCATGAAAATGAAAGGCAGGCGTGCCTCAGACAGCGTCGATTGATAGCCGCCTGGGGCTTTGCCCTTGCGATTGGCCAAATCCAACAACCGCAAATCCTGCATCTGCCGGAACCCGCCACCCAGCTCGGGGTCGAGGCCGTTAAAAATCGCCTGCGTTCGGGTCAGCATCTCTTCCACCTTCTGGAAGGGGCGTAGCGGAGGCCGGTTCAGCGGATCGACCGATAGATCCCACGGTCGCAGGCTCTCGAGTTTCAGATGCCGTCTCCGTTCGGCCTGCAAGTCTCGCACAACCGGCATGACCTCCGCCTCCACCGCGTCGTGAAACCGTTGGCAATCCTCGGGCGTATAGTCGAATCGTCCGAGCTTTCGAAAGGCATAGTCGCGGTAGTTCTCAAAGCCGGCATTTTGTGCGATTTGGTTTCGCAGCTTCACGAGTTGATCCAGGATGCCATCGAACTTTTCGGCCTCCTGCAACCGCCTCCGCGCCACCGCTTCCCAGGCCTCCTGCCTTAAAGATCGATCCGGTTCTTCCAAGAATGGCCCCATTTGGATGAGTGTCTT
>JBJKSV010000088.1:0-3653 GCA_046703605.1 Limisphaerales bacterium | reverse complement strand
TGGAGAGGTTGGGGGGACAGTAGTCACCTGCTCGGTTCCCTTCCATCAATAAAGCTGGCGGCACGCTCTTGAAGAGCCGCAATGCCTGGTGTATTCATCCAGCCGATGATCGGACAAAAAACCAGGATCTTCCTTGTGGATGACCACCCCCTGGTGCGCGAGTGGCTCACCAACCTGATTCATCAACAACTGGACCTGGTGGTCTGCGGCGAGGCGGAGACCGCGCCCGAGGCCTTCGAAGCCATCTCGCGCCTCAAACCGGACATGGCGATTGTGGATATCTCCCTCAAGACCGGCTCCGGCATCGAATTGATCAAGGGCCTCTCCACGTTCCGTCCGCCGGTGGCGGTCATCGTGCTCTCGATGCATGATGAGAGCCTCTACGCCGAACGGGCGTTGCGGGCTGGCGCGCGCGGCTACATCATGAAGCGGGAGACCACCAAAAGGATCATCGCCGCCATTCGCCAAGTCTTGGAGGGCAAGCTCTACGTCAGCGACAAGCTCGCGGCGCTCTTCGCGCAAAAGTTCCTCGGCGGCGCTCCCACCGCCGCCGCTTCGCCCGTGGAACAGCTTAGTGACCGCGAGTTGGAGGTTTTCCAACTGCTCGGACAGGGGTGCGAGACGCGCCAAATCGCCGCGTCTCTGCATGTGAGCATGAAGACCGTCCAGGCCTTTTGCGCGCGCATTAAGGAGAAGCTGCGGCTCTCAAACGCGACTGAACTGTTGCGCGAAGCGGTGCGCTGGCACGAGAGCCAGGCTAGCGGCCAGACCCGGACCCGGGATTAGCGTCGTGCAGCGCGTGGCGTATTCGGCCTTGCGAGAGGCGGGGCGGCAGAGGGACGCGATGTCGGGCCTTGTTTATTGGCGTTGGGAATGCCTTGGAGTATCTTGTCGAAGGTTCGATTTTCTATGCTTGGATTCTTATATTCATTGGTGGGACTGTGCATTGCGCCTCCATCAGGAGGCCGGAGAAAGCTGCCAGGGTGGAAACGTGACTTCGGAGTCCCAAGCCGGACTGAAGTCTCGAAGTGTGTTTGCTGGCTTATGCTGGTCTTGGCTGGCTCTGTGCCGGCTTCGGGCACACCTGCCGAGGTCATCTTGCTCCGCCACGCCGAGAAGCCCTCGGGCCACCACGATCGAGACCTCTCCGCGCGGGGACAGCAACGGGCGCGGGCACTGGTATCTTTTCTGACGTCCAATCCGGTAATTCTCAGTAACGGCCTGCCTGTTGCCCTGTTCGCGCCTCTTGTTAGTCCGCGCGGGCATGGCCGCCGCCCGCTGGAGACGCTGACACCCCTGGCGAACCGGCTGGGAGTCTCCGTTCAGACACCCGTCAGGGCCGCCGAGCACGCGGGCCTGGCAAAGCGAATCCTGACCGACCCCGCCCTTAGCGGCAAGACCGTGGTCATCTGTTGGGTACATCACGATCTCCGTGCCTTCGCCAAGGAACTGGGCGTGCATCCCGCCCCGGCTCGATGGAAATCCAGCGTGTACGACCGGGTGTGGATCATCACCTATCACGGAAAACACGCCACCTTGACCAGCCTCCCCCAGCACCTGCTCCCGGGCGATTCGTAACCCGACTCTTTCATGCCACGGGCAAAGCGGCGACCGTCTGCGCGCCCTGCCCGCGCGTGAAATGCTCGGGCGAAGGCTGGCGGAGTTGCCCCGCTTGCGGTCCTACTGCGGCGCTCCAACTGCCCTGTAAAACCGGTTTGCCTGGGCCGGCGCATTGGTATCGATATACAGATAAGGGCTGGTTGGCAGAGCAATCGCTGAGAGCGGCGTCCAATTCGTGCTTGCCAGGTCGGTCGTGTATTCAATTTCGTACTGACCGCCAACCGTCCCTTCAAGCGTCAGGCCGGCATACAGGTTGAGTTGAAGCTGCGCCGGTGTCGTGGGCAGCGACGCGGGCACGACTCGAAAGACAGTGCCGACCCCATTGGGTCCGCCGTAAAAGGTGGTGCCATAGAGATTGCCATCGCTGGCCTGCAACAGTGCGCCCAACGGGTAACGGCCGTCACTGTTGGCGAAAGCAATCAACGTCGTCAGTTGCCCGGATGGCGTCATCATGAAAACCGTTCCAAATCCCAGCGCCCCACCGGAGTAGGTCGTGCCATAAAAACTGCCGTCGTTCCCAATGGTCAAACCCGCTGACGGATAGCTGCCGTTAGTGCCGGCGAAAGAAACCAGCGTGCTCAACTTACCCGCGGACGAGAACTCGAACACGGCGCCGTAATTGCTCGCGCCCCCGGAGTAGGTCGTGCCGTAAAAATTGCGCCCGCTCCCCTCCACCAGTTCACCTCGCGGGGAGATGGGATGCCCGCTTCCGGAAAAGGAAAACGCCGTTAAAACCCCCGCGGGTGTCATCTTGAAGACGGTTCCCGTTCCGCCAAGCCCCCCCTGGGAGGTGGTGCCGTAGAAATTGCCGTTACTGCCCTGCACTAATCCGCCGTGAGGATTCGTCCCGTTGCCATTCGCGGAGAAGGAGACCAATGTCGTCAAGGCCCCGGCAGGGGTCATTCGAAACACCGTGCCCAGATTCTTCAGACCGCCTTGATACGTCGTCCCGTAGAAATTGCCGTCACTGCCCTGTATCAGCTTGGCCTGCGGAAGACTCCCATTCGTGCCATTGAATGAGACCAGGGTGGTCACGACCAGGGCCGGGCTCATTCTAAATATGGTGCCCAGATTATTCGCGCCGCCAGACTCGGTCGTCCCATAAAAGTTGCCATCGTTGGCGAAGATCAACCCGGCGCTCGGATTCGCTCCGTTTGCGCCATCGAACGAAACCAGCAACGTCAGCTCGCCATCCGGCGTAATATTGAAGACCGTGCCTAAATCACTGGTGCCGCCTTGATAGGTCGTGCCGTAGAAGTTCCCGTCGCTCCCTTCCACCAGACCCGCACGCGGATAATAGCTCCCCCCAGGCGAATAAGTGCCGCTAGCGTTCAAGAACATATAGTTCGTCACCGCGAACGAATAAAGCGATTCCAGGGCCTGGCCGCGCGCCGCGAATGCGAACACAAACAACGCCGCCGCCAATAGCGCTTCGGCCACCTGGAAACGAATAGCTATAGCTCTAACTCTCATACCGATCTTGGTTTCACCGCATCCCGTCCGGCTCTCGCTCTGATCGTCAGCCGCAAGCCAGCCCATCGCGCGCGAGATTAGCACACCGAGGCGCTTTCGCAAGATGCCGTCGCACGGCGAACCAATCGCGGGCGCTTGTGGCCAGGCTTGCGACTGCTTGTCTCAAAGCCCAAATCAGAGGCGAGTGGGAGGTTGACGATCGAACCCAAAGGTGGAACACCCGTACCTGCAATGGGTGCAAGTGTACCTTCAGCCCAACTCGCGACCGCCCTGTTCGGCAAGACCAAACGGGCCTTGCTCGCGTTGCTCTAATTTCAACCAGAACGCTCGTTTTATCTGCGGCAGATCACACGAACTCTTGGCGTGGGACAAGGAGCGGTGCAGCGGGAAGTTGCGCGGATGACAGCGGCGGGCCTGAGCTTGAGAACACGGATTTTTCTTTCTTTCCAAAGCCGCCTCAGCCTCTAAAGTAAGCCCCATGAAGAACGGCTCCATTGCGGAAAGGCTGGCGGTCTGCAGTTGGTCTCTGCAACCCTCAAGCCCCGGCGACCTGATTGACA
>JBJKSV010000087.1:0-3040 GCA_046703605.1 Limisphaerales bacterium | reverse complement strand
TGGATGTGGTTGGATTTGTGGCGGGCCATCATCTGGTCGCGGGAGACGCCGTCCAGCACGGCATGCATGATGGGCCATTGCGGAGTTGTTTCGCGCCAACGCCGCTGGGTCTCGGCCTCAGGCAGCTTTACCGCCTCGCCTACGCCAAGGTCGCAATGGAGCTTGCCCCCCATGACGAAAACGCGGCTCCAGTCGATCGGACCGGGTTTGGAGACTCCGGTGACGGTGCCGCCCCCCAAGCGGAAATACATGGGAGGCTGACGCTGGCTGTTGGCGCCTTTGTAACCACCGGTTAGATGGGCGGGAGGAACCGCTCCCGAAATCAGAAAGACCCAGACGTAATCATCGAGGCCATTGGCTTTGTAGCGCTGGCCCCAGCGCAGGTCGTGGAGGGTGGTTTCAGGCGCGAACCCGAGCTCGCGCCAGAGACGGTTTGTGACCAGGGCGTCCAGGCCGGCGCACTCATCAACTTCATTAAAATGTGGCAGGGGTTCGCCTTCGAAGAGGATGCGCCCCGATTTCGGGCATTTCACCGGGGGCCGGTCCGTGTTGTTGAGCAAGCCCTCGGCAAGGTCGCTGGCCGGGGCGAGGTCCTTAAGGCCCTGCTGGTACTGGATGCCGATGGTTGCGCAGCCGAATTCATCGGCGATGCGGGTGGCGGCGATGTACATTTTGCACTGGCCGAGCGTCTGTTGTTTGGTCAGCTCGGTTGCTTCGTCCTGGCCCCATCGGAAGGTCATGCCCTTTTTGAGGAGCCAGTCCAAGACGGATTGGGCCTCATCGTCGGAGACCTGCTGCATAGCGGCGTAGAGAGCCGACTGGCTCAGACGTTCTTTGAAGACGCCGGTCGGGTGCAGGAGTTCTTCAGGGATGATGGCATTGAACATGCCCATGCAACCTTCATCGAAGACGCCCATGATGGCCTTTTGCCGCTTGAATTGCTGCCCAGCCCGGCGGCCCAGTTGTTCATCTTCGATGGGCAGCTTGAGCAATTCCAGGTCGCGGACGTGGCTCTGATCGTGGGTGACAACGCCCTCCTGGAGCCATTGGCGCAGGCCGTCTTTGAAGAAAGAGTCGGTAAAGTTCTCGCTCCACAAGGTGCTATAGTTCACTCCGGCCTTGGTGAGGGAGCCGTTCAAATTGAGCATGCCCACCAACCCAGGCCAAGTGCCGCTCCAGTTGGCGACAGTCAGGATGGGGCCGCGGTGGGTGCAAAGGCCGGCCAATACGTGGTGGCTGTACTGCCAAACCGACTCGGCAACAATGAGCGGGGCGGAGGGATCGAGGGTGCGGAAGACCTCCATGCCGCACTTTTGGGAATCGATGAAGCCGTGCTTCTTGGCCCGGTCGTATGCGTGCGCGCGGACGACCGTCCAGCCTTCCGCTTTGAGGGCTTTTCCCAGGGTCGCTTCCATTTTTTCCTGCTCCGGCCAGCAGTTTTGATTGGCGGAGAGGCGGAGGTCGCCGCTGGCGGCCAGATAGACGTGTTTAGGAGTTAGCCGTTGTGTGGTTTTCATAAGCTTGCGCGATACACGCGATCACTCGTATCTGAGTGCTTGGATGGGGTCAAGCCTGGCGGCCTTGAAAGCGGGAAAAAGGCCGGCAAAGACGCCGACCGCGGCGCTGAAGGCAACGGCGATGAGCATCACGCCCGGGGTAATGACGGGTGAGTTGGCGGTCGGGCTGACCTGGCCCAGAATGTGGACGAATCCGAAGGAGGCCACGACGCCCATGGCAGCGCCCAGCAGCGCGATAACGATGCTCTCGATGAGCACCTGGAGGAAGACCGCCAGGCCGGTGGCGCCCACCGCCTTGCAGATGCCGATCTCGCGGATGCGCTCATTGATGCTGGCCAGCATGATGTTCATGATGCCGATGCCCCCGACGATGAGGCTGATGGCCGCGATAATGCCTCCGCTGAGCCGGGCGTGCCGGATTTGTTCGTTGATGTTATCCACGCGGTTTTCCTGGGTGCGAAATCCGAAATCCTCGATGCCGTGGTGGGTGAGCATGAGGACATTCTGGGCTTGCTGGAGCGCGGGTTCGAGTTGGTTTAGGCTGGCCACCTTGAGGTCAATGTCGGTCAACCGGTTGTCGGGAATGCCGGTCTGGTCGCCAGCGGCGCGGAAGCGCATCCAGGCGGTGTTCAGGGGCATATAGAGGGTCAGGTTTTTCCGCCAAAATGCCCAGTTACGATGGCCCCAGCCGCGTTTGCGCGCCGGCCCGGCCTGTTTTTTCTTGGGCTGGCTCTCCTCCAACTCGCGCTCCTTTTTTTCCTCTTCGCTTTCATAGCGCGTGAACATCCCTACAATAGTGAAGGGCTGGCCGTTGAGTTCGATGATCTTCCCGATGGGAACGATTTCATGGCCGACGTCTTCCGGCGAGCCGAACAATTCGTCGCGGATGCCGGTGCCGATGACGCAGACCGGGTTGGCGTATTGCTCGTCCAGGTCGGTAAAGAAACGCCCGTACTGGAGCGTATGGAGGTTCATCGGGATAACCGCCGGCCAGACGCCCACGGTTTCGGAAGGCCGCACCATTTTGTCGCCGCGCGTGGCGATGATATTGTAGATAGCCATTTCGGGCGAGATTAACCGGAGGAGAGGCGCGCTGTCGCGCAAGGCGATGACATCGGTCATGGTACGGCCCGGCGCCTCATTGGCCTTGTTCTCCTGCCAGGTGGGCACATCCTGATCTTCCAAGAGCACCTTGTCCGCTCCCCCCATCGCTATCATGGTCTCCTTCATCCCGTTCTCCATCCCCTTGATAATGGCCGCCATTCCGACCAGGCTCGCCACGCCGAGGATAATGCCCAACATGGTCAGGAGGGAGCGGAACTTGTGTGTCCACACCTCTTTGAGACCGACGATAATGGTGTTGAGCAGGTTCATACGGCCTGATCCAATATTATGGCGAAATTTCCAAAATCAGCCGAGGCCAAAGCGGCGTGGCGTTTCACTTCCCGCCGCACTCCAAAAGCTGGCGCCAATTCGGGCGGGTTTTTCGAGCCTCCGCCAGGTTGTGGAGTGCGGTGGCAGAG
>JBJKSV010000086.1:0-3670 GCA_046703605.1 Limisphaerales bacterium | reverse complement strand
TGTCGGAGGGTTTGGCGGAGCAGGGGGACGTTCGATGTGGTGGGGATCGGTGGTTTTGCCCTATCTGATTGGCTGGTCGATGGGGATTTGGGGACCAGGATCGCCACGGTGGGTATTGGCACTGGGCATCGTGGTCGGCGTATTCTATCTGGCGATCACACCTCTGGTTCTCACCCGGGGGCACGGACCGACTCAGGGCGTTATCGCCACTGTCATCGCCGCGCTCGGTCTTCTGACGATTGTGGGCTGCATCGTTCGATGGAAGAAGCAGCCGCAAAGAGCCGAGCCAGACGGTGCAGCCAACAGCCACCGTGCCGGTCAGTAGAATGAGCCTCAGAGAGCACAGCACTGTGGTTGGAGTCGCGCGCGCGGCTGCCAGCGGCTGTGCCTGATTTCTTGCGTTAGGCGGTGAAAGCACACAGCAAGGAGACTATGATGAGAAATGAACAGGCAGCACCTGAGACGAAAGGGGCTACGGTGAGTCTGCTGGCAGCGCTTGACCTCGGCCCCGAAATCGTGCATGGGGTCAAACCATACCTTGGTTCATTCTTTTTCATAGTTTTCTTGCCCCAGGCATAATGGCGACCTCAAGCTGGCCGTGGCCGTCTTGTTGATCGGCGGCCTTCAAAAATTCGTGCAACTTGCCCTTGGCCGATTTGGAAGTTCCAAGACAGAGCCTTGTGGCGATTGCCTTCAGAGAAAGGGTTGTCTCCCGTCGCACCCGTGCAGCAGTCGCAAGCTTTACCGGATCTTTCTTGCGACAGGCCCGTAAATCCTCCTCGCGCCAGCCCTTGCGCTTCAGTTCCTCGGCAATGATTCTCTCGGCCTTGGCCTCAGCGGCCTGCCGGTGCAATTCCCCGGCGTGACTCCCGCCCAGGCTGCCCTCCGCTCGCCGCAGCATCTCTTGCCGAAAGCTCTCGCTGCCAAAACACCACCCCCGCGCAGGGGCTCATACATGTCCGGGTCGGTTTCCTGAGTGCGCCGCCTTTCCATCCGCTGAGCCGGATCGTATAAGTGCTCTGCAGCCAGGCCATGCCGGCCACCAGATTGGGTTCCGGAGTCTCCAGCACCAAGTGATAGTGGTTGGACATCAGGCAGTACGCATGCACTTGCCAATCCGTCTTTTGACACGCCTCGGCCAAAGTCTTGATGAAATCGTGCCGGTCAACATCGTCCAGGTAAATGCGCTCGCCACGGTCACCTCGGCTCATCACGTGATACATCGCGCCAGGGTATTGGATGCGCAGCTTGCGAGCTGCATGGAGCGGTGATAGGCTCACCCTTCGCAACTGTCAAGGGCAAAATCCCCTGAAAAATGAACCAAGGTATGGTTGGTACCTCCCAAGTCGCGACGCGAAAGGTAGCTCGGCTTGAATTTCCGCGCCGCGAAGACGGCCGCACCGACCACCCTGCGCTTGGTCGCCGGTGCCCCAACGATGACCGATCAGCGGTATCTTGCCGCCTTATCGCGTGGAAGCACCAACACGGTCTCCCAGCGCGGGTAGCGAATCAGGATGAGGTTTTCCTGGCGCATCCGCTTCGTCTTCGAATCCCACCATTCCGGATGGCCGGTCTCCAGGGCGCGCTCGAAGGCGGCGACCCACTCGGCGCCATGCATGACATGCGCCGCGCCAAAGACCACGCTTCCCGCGGACACGTCTTTGTCGATGAGATACCGCCAGCCGGTCACCTCCATGCATTGGTCCAGCAGCCCGCTAATCGAGCAGCTTTCCTTTGCCGCAACGGGGAACGTAAACGTCGCCGGATGCCCCCAGCCGTTCGTAAGAATGCCGCCAGGACCGGCGGGACCCTTTGGATAGCTTGTAGCCCAAAAATCCTTTGGGTTGAAGGGTGGCCCGCTCAGGGTTCTGACCACAACAGTTGCCGTCCCGGCGCCCAGGAGCGCCACCGCGGCCACCACGATGACTGTCTTTGTTTTTGTCCATGCCATAATTTTCAATGCTCCTTTGAGAATCGTCAGGGTCGAAGTGGAAGCGGCGGCGCCCTTGCTCAGCGCCAAGGCGGTCGTGGCCTTGACCAGCGCCACGGGCGCGGCTTGAACCGAGTTGGCGCCCACCGCCTCGGCAATGGCTGTCGCGCTCGAATCGATGCCGCGCTTTGAAAAAATAACGCGCAGCCGCTCCAGTGCCCGCCCCACGCGTTTCTGGGCCGCGTATTCGTTGACGCCAAAGGCCGCGCCGACCTCGCGCAGGCTCTTGTTTTGAAAGTAGCGGAGCAGGATGGCGTCCCGATCTGTCTTTCGGAGCTGCGCAATGGCGGCGTCGAGCATGGGGCCAAGCCGTTCCCAGGCCGGGTCGTTTGGCGATTGCTGCATCATAACCTGAGTCTGGGCCGCTTGTTCACGGCGCGCCCGGCGGCGTTGCACCTTCAGGGCGGCGGCCGAGACATAGCGCGTCGTTTGCCAGAGCCAGCCCGGCAGGATGGTCTTCGGATTGAGCGAACCCGCCTTGCGCGCCAGGATGAGGAACACCGTTTGGGTGATGTCCTCGGCCAAATGCGGGTCATGCACCTGTCTTAGCGCCGCCGAATGGACCAGGCCGAGGTGGCGCGAGACGAGCGTCTCAAAGGCCTGCTCGGAGCCGTGGGCGGCGTAGGCGCGCGCCATCTCAATGTCATCGTTCATCTTCCACCTTATACATGCACGCCAGACGAAAATTAAGACAGGGAATCGCCGACGATGACCGGCCGTCGCCTCGCCGGGGCGCGCTGCCCCGTCGAAAAGTGTTGGGACTGACGGTTTGACGACCCTGCGGGAAGAGACTGCTCAGGAAACGTTGCCCTCGGCGGAGAGGTCGAATCGCTTGAAGAGCTTGCCCAGGAGCAAGAGGCCCAGCGCCGCTTCGACCACCAGCACCACCGTGGCCACCATCGCGCCCAGGCTCAGGGCCGGCGCCGGACCGAGCAGCAGCCGGAGCATGAAGAAAACGATGGCAAGGGCAATGGCGGCGGGCATCAGCGAGATGGCCAGCACCAGCACCTGGCCGAAGAAGAAGACCAGCCGCTGGCCCGTGGCTTCGATCCCGCGCGGGGCGTCCTTCCCCGCTTGAATCCAGGACGGGAAGAGGAGGACACCCGGGTTGGGAATGAGCAAGGGCAGCGCGTCCATGGCCGGGAGCAAGAACACCGCCCCGAAGGCGCCCGCCAGGAAGAGATGCGCGCGGGCCGCATGAGCGCCGGCCTGGAACAGGATGCCGAAGAACAACAACAGCCACTGCACCGCGGCCAAAATGACGACCGGCGCGAGGACTTCGCCCAGGGCGATCTGCCAGCCGCGCATGGGGAACGTCTTCGCGACCGCCTGGGAAAGGTCCTGCCGAAAATCCTGCCGCAAGAACTGCGGCCCGATGAACAGGGAATAGACCAGGAGCACACTCACCAGCGTCAAGAAAACGTCCGGACTGTGCGGGTTGCGGCCGAACGCCACATAGAGCGCCACGCACATCACCCCGAGTGGAATCCAGAGGCGCCAGGTGACGGCCTGCCCCGCGCTGATAAGATTCTTCCAGAACAGCGCGGTGGCGGGCGGGCCGATCGGGGCCAGCGCAAACCAGGGGCGTTTGCCCTTCCGGATTGTCCTGGCCGCCTGCCAATTCCCCGAACGGACGGCGGAGATTCGCGCCGCGAGCTTTTGCGAGGCCGCTATGGAGGC
>JBJKSV010000085.1:0-2665 GCA_046703605.1 Limisphaerales bacterium | reverse complement strand
GGTTCGGGATCAAGTCGTGGCGGCGTTTGAGCTGCACATCGATCTGGGCGTAAGCATTCTTGTAAGGATTGCGCAACCCCACCAGCCGATTGTAGCCGCTGGAGCCGAGGTGATGAGGCTCAAATTTCTTTGGAAGAGGCCGAATATCCAATACATGAACCTCCTCATGCCGGCTCCTGCAATTGTTTAGATAGAAATTGAAAAATCTTTCCGCAAATTGTCACAGCCGCTTTTCCCGATTGTCTATCTCATTGACGCCCCCAAGCGGGCAAACCAAGGCCAATCAACCGAGCGAGAATTCTGCGGCGCTTCCCGCGGAGATTTTGGACGGCCAGCGGAACAACCAGATGCATCGCGACTTCACACGGCGTGCGATGGCCGCTGGCGCCCAGTCCTGCTTTGCTTTCCTGCGCGGGAAATGGGTCACTTGCTTTGGCCGTGAGGGCGAGTAGCACACAGAATGTTTTCCGGGTGCCAAGCCGTGATATTCGCGCCGATTAGGGTCCATTGGCGATTTCGCCGGTCGGGAATGCTGCGGGTTGCACACCCGCGCTCCAGAAAGCGGTCGCGGCCTCGAACTGACGCCATCATCGCCTTCGCTGTTGCGGTGGCGGCAGCCCTTGCCATCAAGGTACCGGCGCTCTTTGGCATTCCGATTGGCATTCCGATGGCAAACGAGAACGAGGGCTTCTACGTCCGCAACGCGAGCCTCCTCGTCTTGCCATTCTTGACCAGTGATCGCCGGTTACAGAGATTCGAAATAATTCAACGACGGACGACCCACGTTCCCGCAAGTCGATCGTGCAAGCCCCGATTGGGATGGGCGACGGCATAGACTGCGGCAGCCAGCCAGAGCGCAAGCAAGATCGTGGCGGAAAAGAACGCGGCCGTCAAAGCGCCCTGTCTTATCAACCACGCGACTAAAATCATCGAAACGAACAACGGAAGCCATGTAACTGCCCAGCGGCCGAAGAGTCTTCCCACGCCGGCGAGCCTTCCGTTGGAATCGACGACCGCCAATCTGAAGATCGAATAGCTGGCGGTAGAGCGGATAGGAAGGCCGAAGAGTCGAATCAAACCGCTGCCGCCGAGGACGATCGTCGCGCACACGAGTGCGATCCAACCCGCCGAGTCCGAAGGCATCCATTCGATTGGCTCTCCTGCCCGATACAGACCTATAAATGTCATTACCCAAATGTAGGAAGGCAGCATGAAGGCCGCCCCGGCTCGAATCCCCCTGCTCATTTCACACGGCCTGTCCAACAGCCCGCGTAAGGCGCCAGTGAGCAAACTGAGATTCTCGAATTTGCCGGCTTCCAAGTTCCGCAGCACAGGCCGCGCGTGAAGCGGCACGCTTGTCGATTCCGCGCACCCGGCGACGGCATTTAGGAATCGCTGTTGGCCGGCCAGATCGCCAACGGCGAATCGCGGCGCCGGCGCCGTCACCTCCGGCCATGGCTCATCAAGCAGCACGGCCCGCCCCTGTGTCGTGATCCAAACATGGTCGAGGCTCAGTTTGGCAGGCGCCGTTTCATCTCCAGTCGCCGACCATAGCTCCGCCGCTACGTCGTAGATCCAATAGCGCAGATTCGACCACGCCAGGCCCTTGCCGCCTTTGATCAGGGTGGAAAACGGAACGCCTTGAGGCGCCTCAAAGGCGTTCCAAAGCGCCCCCTCGTTTTCAACCTCCTGGAGCCAGCGCAGACGGCCCGGACGAGCCGCATGCCGTCGGGACGCGGAGGACTCGCCGCCAGCGCCCCGTAGCAACCATACCAGGCGGCGCAATACGGGATCCGCCGCCACGATCCATTGTCCGGGAACGAGCTCCTTGATCACCCGATAGGGCCCAACCAACCGGGCGTCTTCGCCCGGCGTCTCCAACTCATCTCCGCGCCCCATCGACGCTCGCCGTGTGTGAGTTGGACTCACCACCACGCGCGTTCCGGTCAGAAGATCCCAAACCGTCGCGAAAGCATTCGCGGGACGGGCGCTCCAGGTCAATAGGACGGCGATCCACGGGCAAATATTGCCGGCGGCGATGAACCAGAGGTTCTCCGCTCCAGTCAGTTCGGGGCCTGAGACCGTCGCCATCATCAACGGCATTCGAATCCCTTCAACGCATCCGATCGGAATCAAAATCCGACAGAGTGCTCGCACCACACCGGGCCGACGTCCGCTGGTTCGAATCACGCGCAATCCCTTCAGTCGTTTGCCGACACCCGCGCCCCGAATCCCCTCGGCAAGGCTGAAGTAGAGAAATCCGAAGGCGAACATGGCAAAGTAGTACCTCGCAGAATACCAAGTTTCTTCGATCACTGGCCGAATGAGCAGTTCGACCGGTCCTACCACGAGCATGAAAGTCACGTAAGGCACGAGAAAGGCGATCAGGTAATCAATCCAACCGGCCGACAAACGGAGCTTGATTGACGCCGACGCATGCTCTTTCGAGCTGAAAGGCAGAAGAGCGTTGCGCAACTCTGCGTAATTGGAGAAGCGCGCTCCCGGCTCCTTCGCCAAACAACGGGACACCACACGCTCCAGGCCCGGCGGGAGGTCCGGCTGAAGTTGGGTTAGCGGTTTTGGCTTCTGGTCGAGGACGTTGGCCATCACTTGCACTGAATTGTTCCCCTGGAATGGCGCCCGGTTCGTCAGCAGCGTATAAAGC
>JBJKSV010000084.1:0-18270 GCA_046703605.1 Limisphaerales bacterium | reverse complement strand
ACCTGCGATGGCCACCCCATCCACGAGTGGCTAAGCGGCAGGCTCGGCCTTTGGCTCTTCTTTCGCCGGCGCCTCGACTGCCTTGGCTCTGGCGTTGCCTTTCTTGCGTTTGATGAAGCGCTGACGGCGCTGGCGTTTTTGTGCCTTGTTGTATTGCTTGCTCATAACGGGCTTTACTTTGTCGATTACTTGCGATTTTTTGATGCACTATGATGATTCATCGGAATCGATTCAATCTCTATTTGGTGGCGGGGTGTTGTTTGGCGCTGGTGTGCGGCTGCCAGACCACCGATAGCAAGTCGCAGGCCAGCGTCCTGCGCGTCCACCTGGAGGTCAATCAGGACAGCAGCAACCGCAATCGGCCTGTGCCCATTTACCGCGATCAACCCGTGATGGTGAACGTGGAAAACGAGCCATTCCTGACCGAAGCCAATGTGAAGGAAGCTCGGGTCATCGATGTGGTCGGCGGATTTGCCATCAAGATTCAGTTCGACCGGAGGGGGACGTGGTTGCTGGAACAATACACAGCCAGTAATCCGGGCAAGCACCTTGCCATCTTCAGCCAGTTTGCGAGTGCCCGGAACAAGAAGGTCACAACGGGGCGTTGGCTGGCCGCACCCCTGATAACCGGCCGCATCGCCAACGGTGTGCTCACTTTCACCCCCGATGCCTCGCGTGACGAGGCCTATCAGATTGTTCTCGGCCTCAATAATGTGGCCAGGAAGAACGGAGAGCAGAAAGAATAGCGAGGGAGTGAGGGGCAACCTGAAGCCGCTTTTCCACAAAGGGCGGCGAGGCCCGGCCTGCCCACCCCAACTCATTGAGCATTAGCCATTGTGCATTTGGGAAGAGATCCTGACCGGAGCAAGTCTGCCAATGGCGCGATTTCGCGCGCCACTGTCCCGAGTGTTTCACGGCCGGGGGAGGGAGTCGAAGCTGGCGCTGGCGTCAAGAGCGAAGGAGTTCTTGAGAGAGGGTGGCACGAGGGTTGGTTGCCCCTGGCTTTGCTGGGGCTTGCCATGTTCCTGGCTTATTGGCCCTGTCTGCATGGGGGATTTGTCTGGGACGACGATGCCTGGACGCTCAAGCTCCAAGGCCTTTTCCAGAGCGCCTCGGGGCTCGCCCGGATCTGGGCCGACCTGACGGCGCTGCAACAATATTACCCGCTGGCCGCAACGACCTTTTGGCTCGACTACCACTTTTGGGGCTTCTGGACGCTGCCCTATCACGTCGAAAGCGTCTTGCTCCACTTTGTGGCCGTGGTGTTGTTCTGGCGTCTTCTGAAACGCCTGGAGGTCCCGGGTGCGATGCTCGCCTCGGCGGTGCTGGCTCTGCACCCGCTGATGGTCGAATCGGTCGCCTGGATTACCGAACGCAAGAACGTCCTCTCGCTGGGGCTCTATCTCGCGGCACTGCTCTGTTACGGGCGTTTCACTGGTTTTTGGAGGCCAGAGGCGCCAGAGCATGGCCGACTGAAGCCGGCATCCCTGCCGAAATGGCGGAGCTGGCTTTTGGCCTGGCTGCTCTTCCTGGGCGCTTACTTGGCCAAGGCTACCGCGTTCTCGCTGCCGCCAGTCCTGCTGCTGATTTGCTGGTGGAAGCGCGGACGCCTGCGGTGGCGAAAGGACGTGCTGCCGACCTTGCCGTTCTGGGCAGTCAGCCTCGGGTTGGGCTTGCTCACCACCTGGCTCGAACGAACCCACGTTGGCGCCCGGGGGCCGGACTGTGACATCTCATTCGTCCAGAGATGTCTCATCGCGGGGCGGGCGCTCTGGTTTTATACAGGCAAACTGCTTTGGCCGGCCAATCTTTGCTTTATCTACCCGCGCTGGCATCCCAATGCCGCCGCTGTTGGACAATGGCTTTGGCCGCTGGCTGCGCTGTTGGTGGTGTGCGTTCTCTGGCTGGCGCGGCGCAAAATCGGACGCGGGCCGCTCACGGCAGTTTTGTTCTTTGCGGGAACCCTCTTTCCTTTGCTCGGGTTCTTCAATGGCTATTTCATGCGCTATTCCTTCGTGTGTGACCACTGGGCTTACGTTTCGAGCCTCGGACTGATCGCCTTGGGCGCCGCATCTGTTACACGACTGGCTGAGAAGTTGCGTGCGCCAGCACTTGCGTATGCTTGCGCCGCTTTCTTACCCGTGACCCTGGGGACATTGACCTGGCGCCATAGCGCGCTTTTCTCCAACGGCGAGACGCTTTATCGAACCACGCTCGCTCTGAATCCCAACGCCGATTTGGCTCATAACAACCTGGGCCTGCTCCTGGCGAGGCAGGGGAAGGTCCAAGAGGCAATCCCGCACTTCGAAAGAGCGGTCGCGCTCCGCCCTGGCTCCGCCCACGCCCACAACAACCTGGCCAACGCCTTTCGCATCACTGGCCACCCCCGCAAGGCGGCCGAGCAGTATGAATTGTCCCTGAAGCTGGAGCCGAACGACCCAAGCACATGCAATAACCTGGCGTTGTTGCTGGCTACCAGTTCGGATCCCGCCCTCCAGAACCCGGCTCGTGCGATTGAATTGGCTCGGCGAGCGGAAGAGCTCACCCGAGGCGAAAGCCCGGTTGTCCTCGCCACGCTGGCGACCGCCTTAGCGGCCGCGGGACAGACCACCGACGCGGTTGCCACTCTCCAGCGGGCCGTCCGGCTGGCTTTGCAACACCACAACGAGCGCCTGGCGCAGGCTCTCCAGGGGCAAATTGAATTTTATCAAAGCAGTTTGCCCGTGTCCCCGCTGCGGCCGCAGAATTGAACTCAACCAGCCGAAAGGCCGATTGAAACACCGATCCTTCGAGCGTTTCTATATCTGTTGAACGCGTTTTTGGGAAAGGGTGGCATTTTCATTGGCCGAACGAGCCTGAAGAGGCTGGTCTGGTTTGAGGCGCAAGCTGCCACCGCTGCCGTTGAGCCATGGACGGGTGGCCTTGACCCAGGCCTCGGCCAACAGTTCGGATAGGATTTCAAAGCGGTCGGCGCCGTGCGCGGCAGCGAGTTGGGCAGGCTCGGATGGCGTCGGCAGCCCCTGGGATGGGCAGGGCACACCAAACTCAAGTGCGCCCGCTCGTCCGCATTGAAGCTCATGGCGAAGACACCGGACCGACTGAACCGAATCCGCCCGCCTCCAAACGCGGTCACCGTCTTCGAGGGTTAACCGCAGGGAATCAAAGCCGAGCTTGCGCGCCGCGAAGGTCAGGTCCGACCACAACTCTTCGAGGGAGGAGGAGCGCCGCCCCTCCATGGCCAGCCACCCGGTCAGCGAGACGGCGTATTGGATCTCGCGGCGCATGTCCAGGGAGTTACCCAGCACCCTCCCCACGGCAAACCACTCTCGGCTGAAATTGAGCTGCCCGGCGCACAGCAGCAACACGATGACGCCGACCCCCAGCAAGGCCGGCACTAGCTTGCCCTGCGACCAAAAGGCCATGAGTCCCAGCACCAGAAAGAACAGCGTCACCGAGTACATCGAGAGCACCACTTGCCTCCGCGAAAGACCCATTCCCAGCAGATGATGATGAATATGGCGCCGGTCCGGACGGAAGACGGGCAGGCCCCTCAACCCGCGCCGCAAGATAGCCAGAGCCGTATCGAGGATCGGCAGCGCCAGCACGAAGAGTGGCGCTACAAGCGCCGCGAGGATCGTCCCCTTTTGCGAATTAATGAGGGCGTAAAGTCCAATTTGAAAACCGAGGAAATACGCTCCCCCGTCGCCCAAGTAAATGCGGGCGGGTGGAAAATTATATCTCAGAAAGGCCAGCAACGCGCCGCTCATGCCGGCGGCAAGAAGCCAGTAATTCCCGTTTTGGCGGCTGACATAAAGCGTCAGCACCAGGAGCATGAGGCAAATGCCGCCCGCCAGCCCATCTACCCCATCTATGAGGTTGATGAGATTGGTCATGCCGACCAGCCATAGCACCGTAAAAATGAATCCCCAGCCATGGATGCTGATGATAACTCCTGTAAGCGGGAGCTTGAATGTCTCCACACCCAGGCCGCAGGCCCAAACCGCGATGGCGATAACCACCTGGCCGAGGAGCTTCCGCTTGGCTCCCAAGGGACGGATGTCGTCCCAAAAGCCCAGCCCGAACATGGCAACGCAACTGAATAGGACCACCAACCGCGTCAACGGATTCTCCCGTTCGATCGGACCGGCCACCGCCAGCAGCAGTTCGATAACTACAAAAGCCACCATGAGGGCCAGGCCCCCGAAGCGGGATACCGGCGCCTCGTTCGCATGGTGGAAGTCCGGTGCGCGCTGGATCTCGGCCGCACCGGTCGAGTACCGCAGGATCTGGGGTATCAGCACCCAGACAATGCCAAATCCGATGACTCCGGCCAAAAACGGGAGCACGCTCACCTCAGATCCTCCAATCCGAGGTTCGAGCGTGCTATAAAGCAGGCTCTCAGGCCTGAGCCTGCCGGACCCGGGCGCGAGCGTCCAGAGAATCCGGTCTCAGCGCCAGATCCAGGTGCGGCAACCATAAACAGTCATTGACGAGTTCATTGCTTCCGACCGCTGTGAATCGGGTTTCCAGTGGGATTTCAGCGTCCTCATTCAACCAGAATCCAAACGGATATGCAAGCTTTCCCTCGAAGTACTGGAAAAGGGAGTTGACGGCAGAGGGGAAGCGGAGGTAAAACCGGCCCCATGAGGACTGAGAGTGTCGAACAGTCTGAGACGCTTTCTTCCGACTTTTCGCAATGGGGATCGGAAGAGGACGCACTGATTCACCGGTGGTCGAGAATCAAGCCGGACCCGGATGCGTACAAGTATGTTCTGGTGCAGGGCCAATTTGTCCGGCGGGTCTCGGCAGTTGAGCGGATTCTGATGGTTTTTGCCTCGCTCCTGGCCCTGGCGGCCATGATCTCCTGCCTGGTTTTGGTGGCAAGCTGCCTCAACACGGCAAGCAACTCAAGCAGGCCTCCCGGTTATCGAGCGGGAGATGCCTGGTACGGTCCTCCCCCATAGGGCACGCCTTTGACCGAAGATTTCACGCCGCGAGCAGAACGGCATCACTCCGTAGGAGGACGCGCAATCCCTTGCCCATGGTGGCGCGCGGAGGACTGCGAGCCTATGCGCGCGTGAAATATTCGGGGTTAGAACCGGTGCGAGGGTTCACCGGCGATGCCGCTTTCGTTTTCGATGCAGCTTTCGTCGATTCGGGCGGGGTCCAGGCTCCACCGAGCCGCCAGGAGGGGGACCTTATCGACGTTGCACGCGAGCGGGTCTCCCGCGGAAAAATCGAAGCCTTGCTGAACGGCCTCGGTGTACCCGAAACACCGCAGTCCAAGTTCCCTTTCGGTAGCGGTCCTCGCGCCCTGATTCCAGAGCGTCCGTCCGGCCCAGGCGTAGGCCCGCAACACGCGTCCTCTCTCGACTTTCACCCAGGCGTGGTTGTGCAACACCCGGCTTGCGCTGAAGAATTGCACCTGGCCCAGCTTGCGGCTGAGGTTCATCAGGAAACGGAAACAAACATCGACATCTTCACTCGGCTCCGGCAACCCGGAACCGATGACGAGTATCCACCCCTTGATGGGTGGCGCGATAAACAGCTTCTCTTCTCCGGCCATGCCTTCAACCCATGAGCATGGCTTGGGATTGTGCAAGGCCAGCGCTTTCTGCACCAGCACCGGGTTGGTGCATTTGACGGCCAGCCAGCACCCCGGCCGCCGAAACATGTACGCATGGGCGATTCGGTTCACCCCCGCATGGCTCACCCCGGGAGGATTCTGTCTGGGGGGATCTTCAGAAGGATTGCCGCGACACCGCCGAAGCACAACCATGACGACTCCCATTCCGATGCTCAGCGCTAACCCGAAGAGCACCAGCAGCAACATTGGCATGATATCCCATGCATTCACCCTGCTTCACATTACTCTGCTGGGTTGCCGGTTCAATTGGGAAAAATACCCGCCCGGGATAACACCAGAATCCCCCCTGGTCGCCTAATCAATCGCCTTGGGTCATCGTCCACATGCCGCGCGGGGCGTTCGTGGTGCCCGCCCCAACGGTCTGGCTGACCCTCAGGGCGGAGACGTGATTGTCGTGAAAGAGGTAATTGAAACGCCCGGCATGCAGGCCGTAAGAGGTGGTGCCGTAACTGATGCCGTTAAAGGAGCTCGCCCTGCTCAGTTGAACACAGTCGGCCGTGGCGCCGGTAGGCACTCCGCTGCCCGGTCCGGCGCAGAAGGAGGGCCAGTCGTTGCCGGCGGCGTTTCTTCCGTTAGGCAATTCCGCCAAAAAGATGGTGCCGGAGGGGTCGGCTACCGCCGACTCCTTGTAGCCGCGCGCGTCCCAATCGGGCAGCGCGCCGGGGGCGAAGGAACGGGCGTTGTAATAAACACCCACGCCATATCGCGCGGGAGGCAGCGGAGCGTTTGCGCTCGACAGGATGAAGGAAGGCCCCGCCCAGTTCATGGCGTAGCTTCGGCGCTGGGCGTAGGGGGCCCAGTCGATTCCGATCTCGATGCGGTCGGCCGGGCACTTCAGAATCTTGGGGATGAAACCCGGTGCGGAGATGCCGCCCGAAATGCCCAGAATGAGGTCCGCTTCAGGATCATGCCCTCCGATATACCGATGAATATAATCATCCCACGAGAGTTGATACTGATAATCTCCGGTCGAGTAGGCCGTTGGCGGATACTGGTCGGAATGGTCGGCCGCAAACATAGCTAAGCCGAGGCCGAGTTGCCTCATTTGCGAGGCGCACTGGAGCCGCTGGGCGCGAGACTTGGCTCCGGAAAGGGCCGGCAGGAGCAGACTGGCCAGTATCGCAATAATCGCGATGACCACCAGCAACTCGATGAGGGTAAAGGCGGCCCAGGGAGGCTGGAGCGGAACCGAAAGAGCCGGTGGGCGGAGGCGTGCAGAGGGCGCGCGCCGCCCGGGCCGAAAGTCTCTCGTCCTTCCGCCGTTCGCTTCACCGCCGGACTTACAGGAGTGATTCCGGTCGCTCATGAGGTCTCCTATTGGTTGGTTAAGTACACCTGCAACATCTGGTTAATGGCGAATTTCTTTCCCGGAGGGGCGGAAGGGATTTTCGGCAGGTAGCCGTGGGCCACCAGTTCCTGGAGTGACTTGGGGCGCGTTTGATTGTCGGCGGCGTACTTGCGAACGGCCTGGGTCAACTCGCCCAACGTGTCGGCCAGTTCCTTCTGGCTTGACGGCGAGTCTCCGGCCTGAGGCGGGGCCGGCTGCCGCGCCGGCAACCCAAGCGCTGGAGGGACATTATTGGTTGCCGAGGCTGGCAAAGCAGCAGCCGCACTGGGTTGCCTTTTGCAACCTGCCAGGAGCAGGAACATACTGACGCCAAACACGCTCGCACGCACGGCCCCATCGTATCGCAATCGGTTTAGGAAAGCTATATTCATTTCTGCTGCGCGCCAGGCTATGAGTTGTGTGCTTCCAGTCTCGCGCCGGCTGGCCGGGCGAGATTCGTTTCGAAGAAGGCCTGGAGCCGCCGCCAGCCATAATGGGTTTGGGCCACCCCGTGCCCGGCGCCGGGCATGAAGATGAGGTCGAAATCCTTGTCCGCCTTAATCAGGGCGTTAACCACCTGCATGGTGCTGGAGGGATCGACATTCTTGTCCATCTCGCCGACCATGAGCAGGAGTTTGCCTCGCAGTTTGTGCGCATCCGGGACACACGAACTGCGCGCGTAGCTCTCATTGACAGGCCAGCCCATCCACTGCTCGTTCCACCAGATCTTGTCCATGCGGTTGTCGTAGCAGCCGGAGTCGGCAACGCACGCCTTGTAGAAGTCACCATGATCAAGAATACCGCGCAACGCATCCTGGCCGCCCGCCGAGGTGCCGTAGATGCCCACGCGTGACAGGTCCATATAAGGATATTGGGCCGCCGCCGCCTTGATCCAGGCGATGCGATCAGGAAAGCCCGCGTCGCGCAGGTTTTTCCAACACACGTCATGGAATTTTTTCGATCGGTTCGAGGTGCCCATGCCGTCCGACTGAACGACGACAAACCCGTCGTTGGCCAACTCCTGCTGGCGGTAAGAGGCGCGAAAGGCCTTCGGCACAAACGAATCCTGCGGGCCGGCATAAATATCCTCGATGACCGGATACTTCTGGCCGCCATCAAGGTCCTTCGGCCGCCAAATTACGCCATAAATGTCCGTGACGCCGTCCCGGCCTTTTGCTTTGAAGCGGAGCGGTGGTTTCCAGCCGGTTGCATAGAGCGCGTGGGCATCGGCCTCCTCGAGTTTGCAGATCAGCCGGCCATCGTTGCTATCCCGCAGCACGCTGCTGGGCGGCAAGTCCACTCGCGACCAGGTGTCAATGAAGAACCGCCGGTCCGGCGAGAACTGCACCGTGTGCGTGCCGTCGCCATGCGTCAGAGCCGTAAGGCCCGTGCCATCGAAGTTCACCCGGCATTCCTGGAGATAGTAGGGGTCCTGGCCCGGCACGATACCGCCTGCCTTAAACCAAATCTGCCGCCGGTTCTCATCCACATAATCCACATCGCGAACGACCCATTTGCCCTTGGTGATCTGGTTCTTCACCTCGCCCGTCTCCGAATCGTAAAGATACAGGTGGTTCCACCCGTCGCGTTCCGACATCCAGATAATCTCCTGAGTCTTGTCCAAGTAGCGGCAGAAGAACTTTCCCGAGTAATCAATGAAAGTCCTGCTCTCTTCATCAATGATCGGCTTAACCGCGCCGCTCAACGCGTCCACCGCGAGGACTCGCAAGGCCTGGTGGCCCCGCTGGTTGAAAAGGAAGGTGAACCGGGAAGAATCGCCCTCCCACCGGACCTCGCTGATGGACCAAGGATTGGCAAAGAGGGCATCACTGATGGGAACCTCCTTCATCGTCTTGATGTCGAACAGATGCGGTTTGCTGATCGGTACCTGGTCGCCCGGTTTGAGGTAGGGGTAAGAAGTGAGCTTAGGCTGAAGCTGATCCGGCGGCGATGACTCGACCTCATAGACGCGGCGCTGGGTGCCCGGTTGGAGGCGCATGGCCACCAGGTGGCGCGAATCCGGCGACCAATAGACTTGCGGCTCCGGGGTTGAGGGATTGGTAGCCCCGTATTGCATATCGACGCCGCGGTCGAATTCGGCATCGCGGGCGTAAGTGCTGTTCGGGTTCGCATCCCAGGTCAGCGCGGTTTGCTTTCCAGTTTGGAGATTGCGCAAGTAAAGGTTGTCGCCATAGACAACGGCTTGCCATTTTCCGTCGGGTGAGACAGTGGTTGGGCTGGCCGGGCGTCGGCTCCCTCTGCTGCCATGCCATTGAAATCGCCCAGTCCGCCCGTCAACGATGGCCAGCGCGGGCGTGGCTCCGGCTTCGAACACCGCAACCATATTGCCGGAGGGCCTGGTGATGAGCCACACGTGCCCGGCGTAGGTGTGCTGCACGCGCCGTTCCCCCGGACGAAGCTTCCCGTAGGCGACACGTTTTCCATCCGGATCGATCCAAAACACATTCACTGCATCATGCAGTTCATTGATAAAGGTCACCCGCGTGTCCGCTCCGCCGTTCCGCGAGGGATGCGGAAAGAAAGCAGATGGCAAGCGGCGCTCGGAGGAATCGTTGCGGGCCTCGGGAGTGACCGTGTAGGTGGCGAGGTCGAGCTTCCAGTCATTATCGATCCCGTGGAGCGTCACCGTTTGGCCATCGCGTGAAAAGGTGATCGACTCGATTGGCAACTGCTCCGCGTCGAGCTTGCGTCCCGTCAGCTTCGAGAGCGCCTCCGCCGCCCGCGACGGATCGAACGCCGGTTGCCGCGTTCCCGCGGCCGCATCCACCAGGATGAACTCGCGTTTGCCCTCCGCCAGGTCCAGGCGGTACCAGAACCGGTTGGTTTGCCCATCGGCGCCGGCAAACCAGTGCGGTTCGACCCGGTCGCGGAAAACCAGCCGGGCGGCAGTCGGTGTCGGCCGCTGGGCGGCGACGCCGGCTGCGCTTAGAAGCGTGAGAGCGAAAGTAAGGCTTCTGCGCAGTACGGTTGCGCTCAAAGGCTTCATTAAAGCCGTCTTCATCGTCGGGGCTTGCTCAACAGTTCCATCGGTCACCTTTTGCCCGATTCGGGTTCGAAGCTATCGGCGCGGTCGGGGTCGCCGGTTCCTTTATAGATGGCGACCTGCGGGTAGGGGTAGAGAGGACGGGTCATGACCAACTTGCCTCGTGTCTTCTTTGAGGCAATGACCCTGTCGGGCGCCTTGCCATGCTCCACCCAATCAACAATGGCGGACAGCCAGTCCACGTCGGTTGCCCCGGGGCCGCCGCCGCAGTGCAGGCAGCCGGGAACCATGAAGAGGCGGCAGTAGTTGGCGGCATCGGGGTCGTGAGCCAGGACCTGGCGATAATAATCGACGGTGGCCTGCGCCGGGAGAGCGGGGTCGGCCCAACCGTGCCAAATAATGAGTTTGCCATTCCGATCTCTGAGGCGGTCCAGGTCGGGACTGGTCGCATTGAGGAAGGAGGCGGCGAGGCGGGTGTCGTTGACAAAATTGGAGAAGTTGTAAGTGGAATAGTCCCAATCGGGGTTGTTAAAGACAAGGTACTTAAAAATCTGCGTACCGAAGGCAAAGGACAGGTCGGGAACGCGGTCACTGGCGATGAGTTGCGGAAGAGGACCGACGATCCACGCTATCCATTGGTCGGGGACGCATTCGGCGCCTTGGGTATAGCCGGGACTGATGAGACCTTTCGAGTCGCGCGAGCCGCGGTAAATGGCCTCGATGGCGTGGCGCTGGGCGGGGGTGAGGCCAGGCACTTTCGAGAGGTCGAAGTGGGTTGCCGGAGGGTCTTGGATAACACCGTCCTTGAGGCCATCCTGGGCGTCGCATTGGGCTAGGATTCCCTCGGCGAGTCTCTGGAGGGCATCCTTGGTCAGGACGGTACTGTCAAGATGCTTGGGGTCGGGATAGAGCACCTGGGCTATTTGGACCATGGTCGCGGCGATGCCGGTCCAGTCGAAGGCGGGTGCGCCCGCGACAATGCCGTCGAAGTCGTTGGGGTATCGTTGGGCTTCCATCATGGCCTGGCCGCCGCCCCGCGAGCAGCCGACAAAGTAGCAATAGGCGGGGTCTTTCCGGTAATAGGCGCGGATCAAGGCCTTGGCCACCTCGGCAGTGCGATGGACGGCCAGGTAGCCGAAATCCAACTGCGCCTCCAGGTTGTTCAGCGCCCAACCGGCCATGTAGCCGGGCTGCCATTCGTGTCCGGTGTCGGTGCCGACGGTCGCGTAGCCGAGGTTGACGGAGCCTTGGGCCATGTTTTGCACCGTGCCGACGAAGCCTCCGCCTCCCCCCATGACGAACCGCCCATTCCAGTCCTCGGGCAGCAGCAACTCAAACCGGATATTACCGCCGATGAGGCCCTTGACGTCGGCATAGCCGGCGGCGTGAGCATGGCTCTGCTTGTTTGAAGGGGCAGGGGTCACAGATTCCAGAACGACGTCCGGCAGCCGCACCTGCCGGAGCGCGTCCAGGCTGATGTGGTCAGGCCCTTGGCCCAGGGCCGGCAGAGCGCCCCACAGAATGACAAGCGCGGGTAGCAAGCCGTGTCTAGACTTGGCTGGCGCGACCCTCTGGCGAGTTGACAAAGAGATGGAATTAGAGCTTTACACAAGGAACGCAGAGATGCGCGGCAGGCCCGTCGCGGCAAGCCAAAAATTAGCGCGCCCTGCCGTTTCGAGGGTCAGCCGATATATTCTGATCTCGGGCTGACTTTTTGAATGGCCCGTAAAGGGGTTCTCCACCTTGCCTTATGGCCCCTCCAGCCGGGTCGGCGTCTCGAACAAAGCGAGCTGTGGGTCGGGCCGATTGGTTCCCTTAATCACGGTCGCGGTGTCTTGCTGTGTCAGGCCCAGCGCGGCCAAATCCAAGTCTGTCAAACTCGCGGAGAGAAGATCCGACAATTCCTGTGCCGACCGGCCACAGCAAGCAACCACGAGGAACTCACTCAAGAGGATCACACGCCTGTCATTTACCGAGAGCTTCAAGCCGCGAGCGGCCAAACGGCGGGCCTTGACTGTAGCGTGGCGTGTGGCTTCCCGGACAGCGGCGCCGCCCTCGGTTTTTTCCCGAACGTCTGCGGCGCGCTTGCGGCAGACAAGCACGACGTCGAGTTGGATGGGTTCCTTGGCCTGCGATTTAGGGGCCGCCACGGACATTTCGGCCTTGAGCGGGTGAGCATTTACGAATGCGAACTCGGCGCCAAGCACCGCCTCTGCCAACGAGGTCCATCCCTCCGCCCGGGAGTGGTGGTATGTGAACAGCAGCAGCCCGTCGTCCCGCAGTATCCGGTGGCATTCCTGAAAGACCGCCCGCAGTTTGACGGCGAAGCTGTCTGGCCTCGCGTCCTGTACCTCTTCCTCGTGCCGCGTCGTACGGCGCTGGGCGGCGAAATGGCACGGATCTAATCGCTGCCATGCAAAGAAGAAATCGGCTAGCTCAGAGTAGTGGACGTTGTCGAAGAAGGGCGGGTCAGTCACCACCAAGTGCATGCTCTTCTCAGGCAGTCCAGTCGCCGCCGAACTCCCGCAGGACAGGTGGATGGAGCGCGGCTCCAGTTTGGCCGGCGGCCATTCGGTATTCACACGCCCAATGAAAGCAGCGCTGGCACCGAACACCCGTTTGCTTCCTCCGCCATTGCCTGGCGCGCTCGCCACCTCAAACGGCGCCATTCGATACTCAATCGCGCGCAATAGCCGTGATTTGAACAGAGTCGAGAACGCCCCCGAGCTCTTCGATGTGCCCCACACATTTCCCTCGATCGGGACGCGCTCGGGTTTGAGGATGTGGTGGGAGAACATGTGTCGAACGGCGCCCGTCCCCTCGCCCTTGTAGGAAGCGAACATGTTATTGAACTCCAGCACCCCCGAAAAGACGTTCAACAGCGTCCCCCGGACCGTCTTGTCCGGCAACGCCAGGATGGCTTCGTGCAGCCAGCCTAGTGCCAGCAACTGACGGTTGTTGAAGAATTCACGCCACGAGCTGTAGGCGTAATTGATCACCTGCTTCGTGTTATACCCCTCCTCCAGCCGGACGTTGGGCAGTAATAGCTGACTGGCCGTCAGCTCTTCCGCGCAGCGCTTGTACGCCGCCTTGTCCTCCTCGGTAATCGGCAGGTACAGTTTGTCGCCCGACGGGGTCAAGACCAGCTTCGCAAACATCCGGTGTGAGGGGGGACGTCCGAGCGCCCGGACGGTTTTGGCGATGAGGAAGGAATGCCGACAGGCTTGGCATGTCGCTGCGGCGCCGCTCGCGGGGCCGATGTGGGGATCAAAGTGGCAGCGACAATGGGGGCAGTACGCGCGCGTATCATTGACGCTCGCTTGAAACACCGAACCGCACGCGGGGCAATAGACCTGCACCTCAGGCCTCCGGTTTGGGTAAGCGTTCCGGGCGAAAATGAAGGAGGGGAACAAATCCACAGTGGCGAAGCATGCTGGGCAGGGCACTATTTTGACCCAAAAGAAATACAGCGCGTCACACGCATGGCCAGCGTTGTCCATTGTGCGGTAAAGCGCGCGAATGCGCTCGCCGACGCCCGCCGAGAGTTGCCCAAAGGCGCGCAGCAGCGCGTCCCGGTCCATCGGGCCTAGGGCCACCCTCACCGACTCACAGGCCACCGGATTGATGTCCCGACCCAGCGCGGTCAGCCCCAGCTTGTGCGCTTCGCCGATCGTGGTCCCGCTGCCCATGAAGGGGTCAAAGACCGACACCCCTGAAAAGTCGTGCATTTTGTAAAAGGCATCCGGCAGGCACTCTTCCTCGGGCAACACCGAGCCAAGCAACACGGCACGGAAGACCGAGCCCAGCCTCTTTGCCCACCATTTATGGATGTGATAAACGGGCCGGTAAACCTCTTTGCGCCAGCTCTCCATTTCCGCCAGCTCCGAGACGAACTCAAACGGGAACGCGTCTGATTCAATCAGCCGGCGCCGACGGCCAGTTCCCTCCTCATTCCCCTCGCCCTTAGTCATAGCCTGCCTCCTCCTCATCGTCGTTCTCGCCCCCGATGGTTGCAACCGCTGGCCGCATCTGGACCGCCTCGTCCTTTGCTCCCTTCAGTCGGTACGCCTTGAACGTATGCTCCTTGCCCGCCGCCGGATTGTCCATCAATTCAGCCAACAGGGAGTTTGCCCGGAGATTAAACCGGTAGCCGACAATCGCTTTCTCGGCCTCCCGACGGACTAAGCGACCGACCTCAAAGAACCGTGCGTCCACGGAGGTGCCCGACGGTACCACGAGGGTTTGGTTATGAGCCGTTCCCGTTGTCAGCCCAAACGGGGTCGGCGCAACATACATCTTTCGGTCCCGAATCATGATGTCTCCATAACTGCCGAAGCCCTTTACGCTCTTGTTCTTGTGGACATAGGTGTGGTCCGCGTTCAGGAAATCCCCGTGGCAGATGACCAGGTCCAGGACCGGGTAACTAGCGCCATCCGGTTCCGAAGGATACCGCCCGAATACATAATAAATCGTCCGCCCATTGTGATTGCCCGACGGCACCTGGCTGTTGCAATCGTAGTTGGCCTCGCGGCCTGGATAGGCCAATCCCTTAACCTCGAAACCGACAGGCGGCGCAACCAGCCGGAAGTCGGGATACGTGTTCCGCCCGCCAACCTCGAAGTTCAGACCCGTCTCGCTCAGTCGCGCTCTGAACCAGTTCTGGAAGTGGAATTCCTTGTCCTTCTGGCTCTCGCGCCTGATCAACTTGCCCGCCCGAACCGCGTCCGCGCACCGCACGAATACGTCGAGGACCGGCTCGACGCGCCTGCCTCTGTCCATGAGTTCAAGTTCCATCGCCAGCAGTGTTGTGCTCTATTTCCCGGGAGAGGGCGAGCATTTTCACGAGATGAGAGATTCTCCTTTGCGCCCAGTCAGGGCCCCCTTGTCTGAGATTAGCGTTTATCAGTGCAGATTAGCGTTACCGAGTGCTTCGCCCTGGCGGTTCGACCGCAGGTCCTGCTCGACCCACCTACGCGCCCGATGCCCTCCCGCACCATGCCCTCGGCCTCCTGGAGCCCGCTCTCCCGGAAGCTCGGGGCAGGCTCGGTATAATAGACCCATCCCGGCAACCAGGTTGGCCCGTCGTGCCTCGATTCCCCAACGAACCCATCCCATCCGCCTGGTTTCCTGCGTGAGCCAGGAACCGGTGCGCTGTCGAATTTGGGAGGAAAGGACCCTGAGGCGGCGGAGGCGGATGTGGCCTGATCGAGTTGTCGAGTTGTTCGAGGCGCATTTAAGGCTGGCCAAATACATGGTCGTAAGGCATTCTTGCATTGAGCCAAGGCTATGAGCGAACTGGAAATGATCGAATCGGCGTTGGGGCGGGCGGGTCGGCGGCAGCGTTGGGCGCGGGCCATGCATGGATTATGGAAGGGCTTGCTCATCGGGGCAGTGCTCTCGTTTCTCTTTGCCGGGGCCTATCACCTGTGGCCTCTGCCACTCTGGACGTTGATCGTTGCAGCATTTCTTCCCTTTCCATGCATGTTGCTGGGACTCCTTGCCGGCGGTTGGCGGCGTCGGCCTCTGAACGAGGTGGCCCGGTGGATCGACGACCGCCAGCATTTGCAGGAGCGGCTGAGCACTGCTTTGGAGGTCGCTTCCAGGCCTGAAAGTGGCGGGTGGCGTGACCTGGTCGTTTCGGATGCGGCGGCTCATGCGAAGGGATTGGATGCGCGGAAGCTGTTGCCGTTTCACTTGCCGAAGGTAACGCGCTGGGCGTTGGTGGTGCTGGTGTTGGCAGGCGGGCTGGGCTTTATCCCGGAGTACCGCAGCAAGGCCTACCTCAAGCGGGAAGCCGAGCGGCAGAGTATTCAGGAGGTTGGCAAGCGGCTCACGGAACTGACGCGCCGCAATCTGCAAAAGCGCGAGACACTTCTGCCGCCGACCCAAAAGGCCATGGAAGCGGTCAACGAGATTGGCGAGCGGCTTTCCAAAGTGAGCCTGACCCGCAGCGAAGCGTTGAAGGATTTGTCCAGCGTCTCCGAGAAACTACAGGATCAGCTTAAGCAACTTGGCCAAGACCCGGAGTTGAGGCGATTGGAAGAAGCCGCCCGTGCGCCCGGCAACGACAACTCCCAGGACGTTGCGGGCTTGCAGAAGCAGATCGAATCGATGCAGAAGCAATTGGGCACACCGGTCGGGAACCCGGAGGCACTGAACAATCTCAAACAGAAGCTCGACAAACTTCAGGCGGCCGCCCAGGCGCTGGCGAACGACCATTCTCCGTCCGCCGCCGACAAACAGAAACTCTCGGATTCGCTCAGCGCCCTTTCGCGCCAGATGCAGGCGATGGGCATGCAAGTGCCGCAGTTGGATGCGGCCATCCAGGCGCTGGCGGCCAACCAGACGGACTTGTTTCTGAAAGACCTTCAATCCTCTGTAACGGACCTGCAAAAGCTCCGCAACATGGCCAAGTCGCTCCAGCAACTCCAGCAACAAATGGAAAAGATCGGCAAGGACTTGGCCGAGCAGCTCAAGAACGGACAGCCCGAGGCGGCGCAGATGACATTGCAGAGGATGATCAACCAGTTGCAGTCGGCACAGGTTCCGCCCCAGCAAATGCAGAAGCTCATGGAGGAGGTTGCCAATGCCGTCAAACCGGCGGGCAACTACGGCAAGGTGGGCAAGTTTCTGAGCCAGGCCGTTCAGCAAATGAAGGCGAGCAATAGTCCCGGGGCCGCCCAATCGCTTGCGGACGCTTCCAAGGAATTGCAGAAGCTCATGCAACAGATGAATGACTCGCAATCGTTGATGGCGGAGCTGAAGGCTTTGGACCAGGCCTCAATGTGCATCGGCTCCGGGAAGGGCTGGGCCGCGTGCAACAAGCCGGGCGGCTTCAAACCTGGAGGCAGGCCAGGCAGCGGTGTCGGGACCTGGGCGGATGACCCGGCGGGTGCATGGAACGGTCAATTCAACCAGCACTGGGACAATTCGGGGATCTCCCGGCCTGATATGGCTTCGCGCGGTTTGACCGACCGAGGGCCGGCCAAACTGAGCGACGCGTTGAAACCGACGCGGGTCAGAGGCCAGTTTTCACCCGGCGGCCCGATGCCGAGCATTACTTTAAAAGGCGTCAGCATTAAGGGCCAAAGCAAAATCGACTACGAAGCTGCCGCCACCGCCGCCCAATCGGATGCCGAGAGCGCCCTGAGCCAGGGCAAAGTTCCCCGGGCCTACCAGGGAGCGGTGAAGGACTATTTCGACAATCTCAACAAATGAACACCGACGAGGCAATTCAATCGTTTCACGACGCATACGCCGCCCTTCATGCTGAGATCGGCAAGGTCATTGTCGGCCAGGAACAGATCGTCGAAGGCACCTTAATCGCCCTGTTCGCGGGCGGGCATGTGCTGCTTGAAGGCGTTCCTGGGCTGGGTAAGACGCTGCTGGTGCGGACGCTGGGCCAGGTTCTCGACCTCTCGTTTAGCCGGATTCAGTTCACGCCGGACTTGATGCCGGCCGACATCCTGGGCACGAATATCGTCATGGAGACGCCAGGGGGACGGCGTGAATTTGAGTTCCAGCGCGGGCCGATCTTTGCTCATTTGATCCTCGCGGACGAGATCAACCGGGCAACGCCCAAGACCCAGTCGGCTCTGCTGGAGGCCATGCAGGAGCACCAGGTCACCGCCGGAGGCGAGTTGCGGCGCCTTGTCGAGCCGTTCTTCGTTATGGCAACGCAAAACCCGATTGATCAGGAAGGGACCTACCCGCTGCCCGAGGCGCAACTGGACCGCTTCTTCTTCAAGATCCTGGTGGGCTATCCGTCCGCGGACGAATTGAGCGAGGTGCTTTCCCGCACCACAACCGGCGCGCGGGTGGAGGTTGGGAAGGTGCTTCCGCGCGAGACACTAATGGAGTTGATGGCCCTGGTGCGCGAAGTCCCGGTGGCATCGCATGTCAAGGACTATGCGGTCCGGCTCGTGTTGGCGACGCATTCGAAAACGGAAACGGCCGCGCCAATTGCCAATCAATACCTCCGCTTTGGGAGCAGCCCTCGCGGGGCGCAGACCTTGTTGCTGGCGGGAAAGGTGCGCGCGCTCACCCAAGGCCGGTTCAATGTCAGTTTCGATGATATCGAGGCGGTGGCTCCGTCCGCCCTGCGCCATCGCCTGATCTTGAACTTCGAAGCCGAGGCCGAAGGCGTCACCACCGACCAGATTATTCGGCAGATTTTGACTGATGTGCCGAGAGATGCGCAGGTGATAACCGTGTGATGCCGTAACAGATGGATGTGTGTCCCCAAGCCCTCCGATGCCTGATTCTCTCCTTACGCCTAACCTCCTCCGCCGC
>JBJKSV010000083.1:0-3253 GCA_046703605.1 Limisphaerales bacterium | reverse complement strand
GCGGGCCCAAAAAGCCCGGGCCAAACTCTTCAAACTCAATGCCCAACTGCTGGCTTTGGCCGATGAAATCATCCGAAAGCAGCAGGTGGATTGGCCAGCCCCATGAATCTGACTTTCATCGAGTACGAACCCAGGAGAGTTCTGGAGGCCTTTCGCCGGGGAGAGTTCGACGGCCTGGAAGTGATCGGCCAGGCCGATGAACGGGACTTCTTCCACCGCTGCTTCCAAGAGCATCTGCTGGAAAGACTGGCGGCCTCCATGCCGACTCAGCGCAAGAAAGAAGAGGTTCCCCGGTGGTTCATCCTGGCCGCCAATCTAAGCTTGAAGCTCCACCAGGAGAACTCGTTCCTGGCCTTCGAGCGGGTGGTGCGCTGCGGGGGTCTGCTGGCGGCCTTGCCGCCCGATCTGGCCACCAAACACCTGGACATGAAATCCCGCCAGTGGGCGCTGCACTGCCAGGGCTTCAACGACAAGAACGACTATGACCGGGCCACCCCCTGTGATCAGGACACCCTGCGCAAGGCGCTCAAAGATGTGCCCGCCGCGCGCTGGCTGGAATGGTTCAACGGCGCGGTCCAGCAGGTGTTTCAAAGCTACGGGTTTTTCGATCCGGAGGGCATTTTCATTGGCGACGGCTCCTACTTGTTCGTGCCGGACAACCCGGCCTATGAGGGGAGCGTGGTGATGTGGTTTGATGAGCACAACCACCCGGTCGACTATGACCAACTCACCGCCGAGCAGCGCCAGCGCGCCCATCGCCAGCGCTGCTATAAGTGGGTGAGCTTGCTGCACTTGCGCGGGTGCGCCCATGTGTATGCCGGCGCCGCGCTGCTGCCCGGCAACGCGCATGAGGTGGGACCGTTCTTCAAGTTAGTCGAGGGGTTTGTTCAGACCGTCGGCAAAGGGGTTATTAAATGGCTGGTCCTGGATCGGGGCTTCATCGATGGGGCGCAGATCAGCCGGTGCAAAGAGCAGTGGGGGATTGAGGTGGTCATCCCGATGAAGAAGAAAATGGATATCTGGGCCGACGCCTGGGCGCTGGCACAACGGGAGACCTGGCAAGCCGTCCCGCCGGCCCCCCCGTCGGTGGCGCCCATCCCGGCTTGCCGTCCAGAGCACCTGCGCCGCCGCGAGGCCAACCGGCAAAAGACACTGGCCGAAAAGAAACAGGCTCTGCCACCACCCCCGGCTCAGGAGCGCCACACCCATAGCGATTATTGCTGGATTAAAGGCTTCCGCAGTTGGACGGCGGCCACGGTGCCCATCGCGGTGGTCTGCCTGCGGGATCACTACGCCGACGGCCACCATGACGATTGGGCCTTGATGAGCACCTGCCCACTGACCCAGCCCCTGCGCCTGCTGGGACTTTACCGGAAACGCCCGGCCATTGAGGAACGGCACCGCCAACTCAAATGCTTCTACGACCTGACCGATTTTCGTTCGCGCAGCTTCAACGCCGTGACCGCCCAAGTGGTGATGGTGCTCTTAACCTATACGTTGCGCCAATGGCAACTCTGGAGGTTCCTGGAGGAGAGCCTGGCCAATTTGACTCCGGAGGGCTTGGCCCAGCAACTGCACCTGATGCAGCAGTGGATCGTCATCTATCTGGGGTTGGCCTATACTCAACTGCCGGTGGTGACCTTCACCCGAGAGGCCATCCAATTAGAAGGCACCGCTCGGCAAAAGGCCCTGCGCAAACTCGATTTCCTGGAAGAAAGCCTCCTGACTCCGATCCCTAATCCTCGCCCCATGTAAGATCCCAACGCCGATGTTTACCGCTGCCGAGCTGCGCGTTTGCCCTCCAGCCAACGCCCCCCAGAGTTGTCGCCTATGCCGACACCCGCTTATATCACCCATATCCGCTACCCCACTGTCTGAATCGCAGTTTTTTCAAAAAACCTGTTGCCTTGGCACGGGAGTTTGCTATATTTCGCGCTCCGCTAACCCGGCAGGGGGCGGACAGCATAACCCGCGGAGCCGATAACTGACCTCCCGTCTGGGGGCAGGACTGATGGCTTTGCTCTCCAAGTAGCTGACTTGGGAATTGTTATTGATTTATGCCAGTGAAGACACTTAGACCGTTGACGCCGTCCACGCGCTACATCACGTATGCGGACTTTGGGGACGTCACCAAGACGCGTCCTGAGAAGGCGCTCGTCCAGATCCGCAAGCGGACCGGCGGGCGCAACGCCTATGGGCGGGTAACGGCCCGCGGCATTGGGGGCGGCCACAAGCAGAAGATTCGCCTGGTGGATTTCAAACGGAAGAAGCACGGAGTGGAAGCGACGGTGAAGGCGATTGAATATGATCCGCGCCGGACGGCCCGTTTGGCCCTCCTGGAGTATCGAGATGGCGAGAAGGCCTATATCATCGCCCCAAACGGGCTTCAGGTCGGCGCCACACTGATGAGCGGCCCCAACGCTTCGCCTGATGTCGGCAATAACCTGCCGTTGCGCGTCGTGCCGGTGGGGTTGCCCATCCACAACATCGAATTGACTCCGGGGCGGGGCGCCCAGATGGTGAGGTCCGCCGGCAGCGCCGCTACCTTGATGTCTCGCGACGAGGGCTATGCCCAGGTTCGTCTGCCCTCTGGAGAAATCCGACGTGTGAACGAGAATTGTTATGCCACCATCGGCCAGGTAGGCAATACCGAGAATGACACAGTGAAACTGGGAAAGGCAGGCCGGTCACGCCATCGCGGTATCCGCCCCATCAACCGCGGGGTGACGCGCAACCCCGTAGATCATCCAAACGGCGGCGGCGCGGGTAAATCGAAATCAGGCGGAGGTTGGCAGCAACTCACCTCTCCCTGGGGGCTTTTGGCCAAGGGCTACCGCACCCGGAACCGGAAAAAGTATTCAAACCGGTTTATTCTGGTTCGGCGCGACGGACGCCCGATGAAGAATAAATAGGTGATAAGGGCGCGCAGAACATAGATTTAATTATGGGTCGATCAATTAAGAAAGGTCCGTTCGTGGAAGGACGCCTGCTGGAGAAGATCCAGAAGGCCAAAGAGACCAAGTCCAAGGCGCCGATCAAGACTTGGTCCCGCCGCTCGATGATAACGCCCGAGTTCGTCGGACTCACGTTCACCGTCCATAACGGCAAGATTTTCAACCCGGTGTTTGTCACCGAGAACATGGTTGGGCACCGCCTGGGCGAGTTTTCGCTGACGCGGACGTTCCGCAAACACGGCGCCCATACGGCAAAGGCGGAGGCGAAATGAAATCGAACTGGAAAGCGGACTGGATGG
>JBJKSV010000082.1:0-4865 GCA_046703605.1 Limisphaerales bacterium | reverse complement strand
CGGCCACCCACCGAACCGGAAAGTCCCGGAAATATCCAAGACCTCCCTCGGGATGCACTCCTCACGAAATTGACGAATCCGAGGGAACTAGAGTCGTCAGTCTTCTTCTCAAAACACCCCCTCTATTCTGGGGTCTGGCAGTCGGAGGCAACCTTGCGCGCTTTCTTCATGCATCACGCCACTCAGCCACCGCCGAAGGAGAAGCCGACAGAGACCTATGACAGCTCCAAAGGGACCTTGCGAACCGGAAGCGCGGAATCGGTCGCCAATGATGCCTTCCTGAAAGTGATGAAGGCGGCGAAGCCGTCTAACCAGAGCGCCTTTGCGGATCGCTGGGCCCGGGCTGCCCTTTCCCATGTCATGGACGAAGGGGCCGACTTGGATGTTCTGACCAGGGGCGGCGCGGACAGGCTCGATCTCCTTCGCGTGTGCAATGTCCACCGAACCCGGCACGACCTCGTTGCCCAGTCCCGCATCATGAACTTCATGTTTGAGGTCGATGACGCGGCGGTGCAGTGGCGAACTCCGGTTGAGGCTGAACTTCCATACTATGACGCACAACGGGCAAGCAATGCGGCGTTCCGACAGGCCGATGCCGCGGCTCTCCAGGGCGCCAACCATCCCGGGGCCTTCTCCCAGCGCCTGATCAAGGGACTTATCCTCGCCAAGGCGAGTGGAGCGCGTCTGGTCATCGGTGGACTCTTTGAGACGGTCACGCCGGCCCTGGCCGCCTGTTACGGCAAGGCATGGCCCTTCATGCAAGCGGTCGAGGTGGTGACCTTCGGCAGACCCAGCCCCGAACTGAACGTCCGCAAAGACATCCAGCAGAGCGCCGGGACTTTCAATATGCTCGACCCGCATGGAACAATCCTGGATCCACCGCGCGTGCTCCTGATGGCGGATGAGGCGCTCCGCAACCCGCGGGTCCTATTTCACGAGTTCCAGCACGCCCGTCAGCATGCGGCCGCCGAGAGATTGATTGACGATTTTCGGCCGCAGGAATCGCACGCGGCCGAGGTGACCGAGTGCCAGGCCTCAATGCCATGGGTTTTTGTGCATAGGCGTCGACCGCGTGCCGTTTTCCCGGCCTTCACTATGATCAGGGTCTTCTTGTACCCAGAGCAAGGGCTCGGGAAGAGAGTCATAGCCGTGCCGCGACGACTGCCCGGGCACACTCTGGAAGACCCGCTTCCGGAGCCGATGCTGGATGGACGGCAAGTCCTCCTCTTCATGGGGAAGGCTCACACGCCTGGATGCCCCGAACGACCTCGTGTTCATAATTCCTGAGGGGCACCCCGAACGTGCGGAGGACCACAGATGCGGTTCTCCCGGGCTATTCTGTGGACTGGTTCACGGGCTTGTCATGGCGTGGTCGGTTGGCCGGGGCTCGGCGGGAGGATGTCAGCGTCCTGTTGGGCGACCAACTACGTTCAAAAGCGTAATCTTCTAAATCGACCTTGAAGATTTTTCCGAAATGGCACCTCGGAGTGCCTAAGATGGTGGGTATGTTGTTTGATCGCTCAAAACTCCGCTGGCTCGGTGGCAAGGATGCTGCTTTGTATGTCGGCCGCTCCAGGGATTGGCTCGAAATTCGAGCACTCCGGTGGCCCTTGGATTCCAAGGAGGAGGAACCTGTACGTGGCCGCGTTCGTTACAAGAACGAGGTCACGACCGGGGACCGCCGGTATTTTGTGCCCGATCTGGAGGCGTTACAGGCCTAACCTCAGGACTCCTGATCCCCGCCCGCTCCGCTCGCCGTCCTGGGAGCGCCCTTTACTACCGCAGTTCTAAGCGCTTTACTATCAAGCACTTTTTTCGATGAATTTGGACAGGTAGTGTCAGGAAAGGAGCCAGCGTCTTTCCACGAGATCACGGATCATGAAGCCTTTTCGCCCAGTTCTGTCCCAAGAGCCGCTCAGTAATGCCGCCGCACTCAGGGAGGATTTCCCAGGCGGGCTTCCGCTTGTTCGGGAGCCACGAAAGCTTTGGCAGCTTGCCGTTGCGCCAGTTCCTAGGAACACCGCCATAGGTCGAACGAATTGACGCACCCCCCGAGGTCTGCCCGATCATGTCGGCTATTTCCTCGTCGGTGTGCCCCCAGGACCGCTGAACAAGTACGAAAAAAGCTCTCCCAGCACCGTGGGATTTCAACGGCCGCTTCAGTTTCGGGCGGATTCTCAGCAGTGCCCGCTTGAGGCTGTCCGGGTGCATTCCACGTCTGAACAACAACTCCAAGCAATCGTGGAGTTCCTCGGAATCCTGCTGGCATGAAGGTGCGGCAGTGGACGACGTCCTTGTTTTTCCGGAACTTGGGGCGGTCTGCAAACGGGTTGAGCTTGATGCGCTCGTGCAGCAACGAAAACTTCATCGCGTTACTCATGGTGTTGAGCTGGTGATCGACAGCGCGGTGGCCGGTAGTGCCCTTCTGAGCGCGCTTCTTCCCGCACTGGAAGTCCCTGTACTCGATCATCTTCTTCCAACTGACTTCGGTCAATTCTTCATGTTGGGATGCCGCAGGAGCAACCACGGCGATTGACAAAGTCCTGAAGGCGACGCTGCCCCGGTGATGCGCCAAGGGCGTGTCCTTTGGCTGCGGGGTCGGGTGGAAGCCCGGGGTGGCGCGCCGCCACGAGTCTCGCGCCTACCTGCGGAGGTCCGGAGGAGGTCGAGCCAAAGCCCGTGGGTCGACGCGGCCAAGGGCAGCGCCTTCGGTTCTGCACTGGGCGGGAGGCTTATCCATCAGGACGGTCCTGGGTGAATCGACGGATGAGGCCCCAAGGTTTGCGGTGAACATGGCGCTCGTGATCGGGCAGCGACTTTTTGGCGCCTGGGCGCCCTTCTTGGGTCTCGAACAGGAAAATGGACAGGGACCGAAGCAGAGAGAGGTTGCGCGCGGTGGTGTGGTTGCGCACGGGGCAACGGTCCTCATCCTGGGTTCGGTCCCGTCGATAATGCTGGCCATTTTCGATGCTCCAATGGTCGCGTGCCAACTTCAGCAAGCGATGGGGCCCGGCCTGGTCGGGCCAATAAGAGGTCAGGGCAAAGCGAACATCATCGCTTTGCTTGATGATCCGGCCCCGGCGCAGCACTTGGCTGTGGCAGTCAATGCGCACGACCTGAGCGACGCCGGCCAGACCGATGGCCTTGGGGTCGGTGGGCACCGAGCGCAACTGGCGGCTGTCAATGCGCCCGTGGTCCTTGTCCAGCGTGCTGGCCTGAGGGGGGAAGGGCGCCGGGCAGTAGTTGCTCGGCTTTGGCCAGCGCCAAAGGCTGGTTGCCTTTTAAGAACAGGAAGAACTCGGCACCGTTGTTGAGCGTCAATTGGCGGCAGTTAGCCTTGGTGGTGTGGGCGGCGTCGGTCGTCAAACAGACGCCGGTGAGGTCCATTTTGGGCAAGTGCGCCGCCAGGGTCGCTTCCTCGTTGGTGTCCTGGGGCACGGCCAACTGCTCGACCAAGCGCTGTTGGGAAGTCTGGAAGTTGATCAAAGTCAGGGCCTTGTCGGCTTTGGGTTTTTGCAGCTCGGGCGGGATTTCGGAGGGCGGCAGCGCCACGGCCTCTAACTGCTGGGCGGGGGAACGGGGCGGAGCCGGTTGGGCGTTCTTGACCACTTTGCCGTCGGCATGCAGGACCTCCAGGGCCTCTGGATCCTCTTGTTCCATCCAGCCCACCACCACGGCTTTGAGCTCTTCGGGATCGACGCTGGCGAGCATTCGGCGGTAGGTGCGCTCACAAGGGATATCACACTGGCGGGGATGGCCCGGGCGTGGACGGCACCAGAGTCGGCGGCGCTGGGCGTGGTTGAGGCTCTGAGCAAATTCGGCGATGGCGTGCGGACCCTTGCACCCGGCGACCACCGCCAGGGCCGTGGTGGTGAGCAAACTGGCCAGCTTGTGGCGCACGCCCCGTGCGTCCCGCGGGTCGGTCATCTGGGCGCGAATGCGCTCCAGAAGGGAACGGAGCTTAGGGGTGGCTACCGGGCAGGGCGGTGGGAGCGGACCCTGCGGTTCGGCCAAGTGCGGGGGCAACTGCGGCGCTCGCAGTTGCTCAAGAGCCCCCGGCCCCAGGGGATGAAACCACAGCTCCTTGGGGTGCCGGGTATCCGTGTAAAAGTCCTGCCAGTTGCGCTCCGTGCCTTGGGTCGGTCCCAACGGTTGCCAGCCCGCCGCTTTGTAACAGGTCCCCCGAAAACGATTCGGATCCACGAAGGTCTCCACCCCCAACACCGGATAAGCAAAGTGCCGCTGCCAATCCTGGGCCAACCGGGCGCAGCTCAGCTTCAACACTCGAGAGGCCAGATTGGGCCACTGGCCGGGGGCAGCCAGCACTAAGAAACGGGCGTTCTGGGCTATCAGGTGCCGCCGCTCGGCCACTTGCCGTGCCGGCCACTGAAGCAACCGATCCCTCGGCTTGAGATGGTAGGCGGAGGAACTGAACACCAACAGCGCCACCCATTGGCCCTGATACTCGGCCACATACCGAAGCACCCGCCCAACGGCCTTTGCGTTCTTCAAATAGTGCTTGGTTGCCAATTCCTCATCGAAACGCTCCCGCTCGGATTCCTCAATGAGCCGCACCGTCACCGCCTCCAGCAGCACCGGCTCCGGAGGCTTTCCAGCAATAGAACACTCGTAGAGATGCACAGACATGCCCCCATTCCAGCAGACGGGGCGCACAAAAGCCATAGAATTCTCGTAGTATTCGCTCCCTCAGGGCTTTCTGTTGGGGTTTGTCAACCGCCGTGCCTCTGGCCTGGGACCGAGAGGAGCAGGAGTTGACTTCCGCCGCAGTCGCGGCAAGATTCGAGCGTGAAGAGTACAGCGTTGATAGTGGAGTTGCCGGGCAAGGACGTTGCTTTCCTTAAATC
>JBJKSV010000081.1:0-5579 GCA_046703605.1 Limisphaerales bacterium | reverse complement strand
GTTCCACTACGGCCGCCACGCTCTGCGCTTCAACCACTTCGATCGTCTTCAACGTATGCCCTTCCTCTTAAGATTCTAACAAGCCGTCGCCAAACTCGTCAAGCATCGCTTTTGGCCTTCTGCAACTCAGACACTGGGGGAAGGGAGAGGGGTGGGCTAGCGGTTGGCCGGCGTGAGGCACGGCGAAGGCAGGGAAGATGGCGGAGCGCGGGAGGCTGGCAGAAGTTGCGCGCCGGGCGTCCAGGGATTCGGGGCGGGGCCTCGTTTGGATCTGAGGTTTTAGGATTGCTGGCTAAGGAAAAGGCCGCCGGGGGCCATTCCGTCCAGGGGGACAGAAGACCCCGTCTTGCGGCGACCAAAGGAAAGGCCGCCGCGTCACGGAGGCGCGCGCAGATGTTCCAGAGGCGTCAGGAAACTCTGCTCCAGTTGACGGACCTTGACCAGAGCTTTGGCTCGGGCCTCCGGGGCCATCTCCAGCAACTCCCGGGTGAACCGCACCAAGGGCATCTGGGTGTAGGCGTTCTGGTGATAGATCACCACAAACTCTTTGTGGATGTTGAGCCGCTGGTGCAGCAGCTCCGGCGTCATCCCCGCCAACTGCTCCTGCTGCCATTGCCAAAGCTGCCATTGCCGCAAGGTGTAGCTCAAAAGGATGAATACCACCTGGGCCACAATGACGTTGAAGCAGCGCGAGTGGAAATCGCTCAGGTCGTGGAAGCATTTCACAACCCGATGGCGCTCCTCGATTTTAGGACGGTGTTCATACTGTTCACGAGGCTGGCGGGGATCGGTGAAATCGGCCGTGTCCATCAAGCCCCATTCATCGCGGTGGCCGTCGGCGTAGGTCTCCCGGATGAGCAGGACGTTGATGGGCACCCCGCATTCCGACCAACTGGTAAAGCCCTTGATGGGACAGACTTCGGTGCGCAGCCGCACCTTGGCCGGGTCGGGCGGCGGTTCCTGGGCCTTCTTGGCGGCCAGCGTTTCCTGCCGTTTGGCTTCCCGCCGCACGATGGCTTGGGGACGGTCGCTGGATACCGACTTGGGTTCGGGCCCGGGTTGGGCCAACTCCTGCCAGGGAGACTTTTGGCCCAGCGCCCAGGCGTCCTCCCAGATATCCATCTTGCGCTTCATGGGCACCAGCACGTCGACGCCCCAGTCCTGCTTGCAGCGGGTGATGTTCTTGCCGTCAATCAGCCCGCGGTCCACGATAAGCTGTTTCATGACCCCTTTGCCCACCGCTTTGACAAATTGCTCCACCCGTTGATAGAGCACCGGGCACTCGTGGGCGTTGCCGGGTATGACGGCCAGGGCGGCATACACGTAGCTGGGCCCGCGCAGATGCAGCAGGCTGACCAGCTTGTAGCAACGTTGGCGGCGGGCCTGCTTGCGCTCCTGGGCGCTGAGCTTCTCATAGTCCACCGGATGATTGTGCTTATCAAACCACATCACCACCGACCCCTCATAGGCCGGGTTGTCCGGCACGAACAGGTAGCTGGCGTCGCCGATGAAAATCCCCCGGGGGTCGAAAAACCCATAGGCCTGGAACACCTGCTGCACCGGCCCGTTATACCACGCCATCCACTGCTCGGAGGGCACATCCTTCACGTACTTGCGCAGGAAGTCCTGGTCGCAGGGTGTGGTGCGGGTGTAGTGGTTTTTGTCATTGAAGCCGCGGCACTCCAGCAGGATTTGCTGGGTCTTGTTATCCAGGTGCTTGGAGGCAATCTCCGGGGGCAAGGCGGCCAGCAATCCACCGCAGCGCACCACCCGATCAAAGGCCAGGAAAGAGTTTGCCAGGTGCAGCTTCAAACTCAGGTTAGCCACCAGCACAAACCAGCGCGGCACCTCCTCCTTGGCCCGGTCGGTGGGCATCTCTTTGGCCAGTGCGTCCAGGATCTTTTCCTTGAAGCACAACTCGAAGAACTCCTTCTCGTCGGCCTGGCCGATGATCTCGATCTGGTCGAACTCCCCGCGCCGGAAGGCCTCCAGCACCCGCTGGGGATGATGTTCGATGAAGGTTAGATCAGGCGTGGGGGTTCCTCCTTCTTTTCGGGCCAGGTTAAGAGCCGTTGCCCGGCCATCTGATCCACGATGGCCAGCAGGTGCAGGTGGCGTTTGACCAGCACGGCCCGCGCGCGCTGGTAGCGGCGGTATTCGGCGGCCCATTGCCGAACTTGGGCCCGCTGGGTTTTGGGCACGGTGTAAAGGCGGTCCCGGCCCTCCTCGCTACGGGTGAGCACGTAGGTGGCGTGGAGTTGGCCGCGGGCGCAGCGGCAGTTGGGTTTGCCGCATTTGCGGCGGAGCAGATAAAAGGAGCCGCGCACCATAGGCTGGGAGCGCTGGAGCCGGCGCAGGGTCCGGGCCAGGGCGGCGTAGGCGCGCCAGAGTTGCTGGCGGAGATTAGAGGTGTCGGCGCTCAATCTGCATCACTAATGCCATAGGAGATACAGATTGGCAAGGGGAAAAATCGAAAAAGATGAAAAATCCGGGTGTGGGATGTCGGCGCACGAAAATCAGCGCGTTTTACGGCGTTTTAGAGGCCCCTCCCCCACTGTCTGAATCGCAGACCACTCCCCAAAACGCGTCCTGGCTGGATGGCTCTCGACGGGATTCTGGAGGCCGATCCGAGAGTTACTTGACATTTGGCTTGCTATCCTGCCTCGGAACTGCTATCCGCCCTTGCCATGGACTCTCGCGAGGCTATGGTGGCGCTGAATCTCATTGGCAACGTCGGTCCCGTCCGAGTGCGGCAGCTCCTGGAGCATTTCGGCGACCCGGTCGCCATCCTGGGCGCTTCCAAACGCCTGTTGCTCCAGGTCAAGAGCATCGGCGAGGATACGGCCGAATCAATCGCCAACTGGGAAAAGACCGTCCAACTCGGCGCGGAACTGAACCGCATCGAGCAGTCGGGCTGCCGCATTGTGACGCAGGCCGACGCCGAATACCCGGAGTTGTTGCGCCAAATCTACGACCCACCGATCGTCCTTTACGTCAAGGGAACCCTGCTGGCCAAGGATAAGAATTCAGTCGCAATGGTCGGTTCGCGGCTCACGACCCATTACGGGACGGAGTCCGCGCGCAAGCTGGCCTATCAATTGGCTTACCTGGGCGTCACGGTCGGTCGTGAGCGGGGCGCGCGCGGCATCGATTCCGCCGCCCACCAGGGCGCCCTCAGCGCCAAAGGCCGAACCATTGCCGTTTTGGGCACCGGGATCAATTACGTGACTCCGCCCGAAAATGCCCGGCTTTTTGAACAGATTGCCGAGACCGGCGCGCTCATTACCCAGTTTCCATTCAACCGGCCTGGGGACAAGCAGTCCTTCCCCATTCGCAACCGGATTGTCGCCGGCATGACGTTGGGCACGGTTGTGGTCGAGGCCAACCTCACCAGCGGCGCTCTGATCACCGCCAACTACGCCAATGAATATGGCCGCCAAGTCTTTGCCGTTCCGGGGCGCGTCGATTCTCCCAGGAGCAAAGGCTGTCACGACCTTATCAAGAAAGGCGCCAAACTCTGCGAAGACGCTGAGGACATCCTCAGCGAATTCGAGTATCTTTTCCCTCCAACCAACCGGCCACCCTCGCCAGCCCAGACCGGCATCTTGCCCGCCCTCGAACTCTCGGAGAATGAGCAAAAGGCGTATGACACATTAGGGACCGAGGAGATTAGTATTGACGAGATCATTCGCAAGAGCGGCCTGCCGGCCTCCGCTGCCTCTGTGGCCCTGTTGAGCCTGGAAATGAAGCGCGTGATTCGGCAATTGCCCGGCAAGCTATTTGTCCGAAACGGCTGAAGTGTTTCTCAGCCGCTCTTGCCGGAGAGCGTCGCGTTGGCCCAGGCCGCCTCGTCCTGCGGCAGCGCCAACTGGGGCGGCTTGGTGTAGTCGATGATCGAGCTGTAGCGGCCCCGCTCATAGATCTGGTCAACCAGGATTTGCAGGTCCAGGGCCGCGTCCGGGTCGCTATGGCGCAAGGGAACCCGGATGGCCGGAAGACGCTGCCGCAGCGGCAGCACGTAAAACTCGTGGCGGGTCAGCCAGGGCGGCCGCGTCACGCACACGTGATACGTCACCCGGCCTGGCGGCAGGGGCTTCAGCAACGAACGATCCGGCAACGTCCAGCCCCCGCCTCGCAGCAAGTCGATCTCCACCATGCTAATCCCCCCGCGCAGGTAATCCAGCCGCTTGGCCTTCCAGTCCAACCTCGCCCCGGCCTCCTCCTTGTTCGAGGGCGAGAGCAACTCCACGGCGGTGATGACGTGCGCCCGGCTATCCACAACCTCCAAGTGCCGAAGAATCCCCTCGCCAAAATCCACCACCGTCGGCTCGGCTGCGGCGGCCGTCTGGCCGCCCGGTCCCAGCACCAGCCCCGCCGGGCGGTCCCAGGACTCGGTTACCGCCACATCTGGCAAGTATGCGCGGGCTCTTTCCTCCTCGGTATCGATCGCGAGTCGTTCGTCAACGCGGGCCTGGAGGCCGGGCGGCAGTTCGGCGTTCAGTGCATCGCAGGCATAAACCAGGAATTTGGCATGCACGTCACGCCAAAAGTCCTCCAGCCAAGGGTTCGTTCCCGGAAACGGATTCTTCATACCGCTACTCATACCATCTCCCGCCGCTGTTTGCAGCGCAAATGTCATTCCGCGCCAACACGGGCGCCCACTCCGCGCCGCACCGCCGGGATTGCCCTGGCGGTTGGCGGCGCCAAAAGCGTTGCCGGCGGATTTGATCACACCCAATTGCGGCTCGATATTCGCGCCCCAAAGCGCCACAATGGTACCATGAACACGCATCCATCGGCCGACAAACTCAACTTGCTCCGCGCCACCCTCGCGCTCGCCTTACTGGCGGCGCTTCATTTCGGGGCGGCCCAACCACTCCAGGCAGCAGTGGACAACCCCACCGACGGACCTGTGCCCACGCAACTGAAGGCTGCCGCCCTCCCGGATAACGCCCTGCCCCGAATCCTCACCGACGCCACACGCCAAATCAGCGTCGAGAAACATTACCTGAATCTGCCCGTGAAAAACGGCGCCCCCAAACGCCAGGTCACTCTCTTGGTGGACGGAAAGGCGGTCCGGCAATTCGACATCGAACTGGCCGATGGCAAGCCAGACTGGTGGGCATTTATGGACCTGACTCCGTTCAAGGGGAAAAGCGCCATTATCAAGATAGACAAGCTGCCGGCCCAATCCGCCGCCCTGGAATCCATCGATCAGTCGGATGCAATCAAGGGCCACGAGCCTCTCTACAAGGAGCCGCTTCGTCCTCAATTCCACTTCTCCAGCCGGCGCGGTTGGAACAACGATCCCAATGGCCTGGTGTTCTATAAAGGCGAGTATCACCTCTTTTATCAGCATAATCCCTATGGAACAAGCTGGGGCAACATGCACTGGGGCCATGCCGTCAGCCCCGACCTGGTCCATTGGAAGGAATTGCCTGAAGCCTTGTACCCGGATGCGCATGGGACCTGCTGGTCGGGCTCGGCCGTGGTGGACTGGCACAATACCGCCGGTCTCCAAACCGGACCCGAAAAATCGGTCATTTGTATTTACACCGCGGCGGGGAAGGTCTTTACAC